>JADJXQ010000024.1:47500-190000 GCA_016710335.1 Rhodospirillales bacterium | reverse complement strand
GGGCTCCTGACCGGCTCCTGGCAGCACTGGGCGCGGGTTTGGGAGACCGACTACGAGTGGCTCAAGAGCCGCTTCGGCAGCCAGGAGCTGATGGAGTCCAAGGGCATTCCGGTGTCCCGCTGGATTGACGGCGTGCTCGAGGCCAAGGAGAACATCGACCAGCCCGAGAACGTTCGGGCCATGGTGTTCATGGGTCACGCTCCCAACTCGCAGACACGCGGGCCGGAAATGAAAAAAGCGATGGAGAAGCTCGACCTCCTCGTCGTCATCGACCCGTACCCGACCGTGACCGCGGTAATGCACGACCGCACCGACGGCGTCTACCTGCTGCCGGCCTGCACCCAGTTCGAGACCTACGGCTCGGTCACCGCCTCCAACCGTTCGCTGCAATGGCGGGAAAAGATCATCGACCCGGTGTTCGAATCCAAATCCGATCACGAGATCATCTATCTGTTTGCGAAGAAGTTCGGCTTCGACGGGGAAATGTTCAAGAGAATCCAGGTCAACGGCAACGAGCCGCTGGTCGAGGACATCACCCGCGAATACAACCGCGGCATGTGGACCATCGGCTATACCGGCCAGTCGCCGGAACGCCTGAAGCTGCACATGCAGCATCAGGCGACGTTCGACAAGACCACCTTGCAGGCCCGTGGCGGTCCGCTCGACGGAGAGTACTACGGGATGCCATGGCCGTGCTGGGGCACGCCGGAGATGAAGCACCCCGGAACGCCCAACCTCTATGACACGTCGAAGCCTGTGGCCGAGGGCGGGCTCACCTTCCGGGCGCGGTTCGGCGTGGAGCGGGACGGGGACAACCTGCTCGCCGAAGGCTCCTACAGCGAGGGCTCGGAGATCCAGGATGGCTATCCCGAGTTCACCATGGCGATGCTGCAGAAGCTAGGCTGGGACGGCGACCTGACCGCGGAAGAGCGCAAGGTGATCGACGCCATCGCCGCGGAGAAGACCAACTGGAAGACCGACCTCTCCGGCGGCATCCAACGGGTCGCCATCGAACATGGCTGCGCCCCGTTCGGAAACGCCAAGGCCCGCTGTGTGGTGTGGAATTTTCCGGATCCGGTGCCGGTGCACCGGGAACCTCTGTACACGCCGCGGCGGGATCTGGTTGCCGACTACCCGACGTACGCCGACACCCACAACTACCGGCTTCCGACGTTGTACGCCAGCATCCAGAACAACGACCACTCGCAGCAGTATCCGATCATCCTCACCTCCGGCCGTCTGGTCGAGTACGAGGGCGGCGGCGACGAGACCCGGTCCAACCCGTGGCTCGCCGAGCTTCAGCAGAACATGTTCTGCGAGATCAACCCTCGGGACGCCAACAACAGCGGCATCCGCGACGGGCAGATGGTGTGGGTCGAAGGGCCGGAAGGCGGCAAGGTCAAGGTCAAGGCGATGCTGACCGAGCGGGTGGCGCCCGGCGTGGCGTTCATGCCGTTCCACTTCGGCGGCTGGTTCCAGGGTCAGGATCTGCGCGGCAAGTACCCCGAGGGCGCCGATCCGTACGTGCTGGGCGAGGCCTGCAACACCGCCATGACCTATGGCTACGACTCGGTCACTCAGATGCAGGAGACCAAGGTCACCCTGTGCCGCATCCAGGCGGCGTGAGGAGTTGAACGATGGCAAGAATGAAGTTCCTGTGCGACGCGGAGCGCTGCATCGAGTGCAACGCCTGCGTCACCGCGTGCAAGAACGAGCATGAGGTTCCGTGGGGCATCAACCGCCGGCGGGTGGTCACCCTCAATGACGGGCAACCGGGCGAGCGGTCGCTGTCGGTCGCCTGCATGCACTGCTCGGACGCGCCGTGCATCGCGGTGTGCCCGGTCGATTGCATCTACGACACCGCCGAAGGCATCGTGCTCCACTCCAAGGACCTGTGCATCGGCTGCGGCTATTGCTTCTACGCCTGCCCGTTCGGGGCGCCGCAGTATCCGCAGGCCGGCAACTTCGGCAGCCGCGGCAAGATGGATAAATGCACCTTCTGCGCCGGCGGGCCGGAGGAGGATTTCTCGGACGACGAGTTCCGGAAGTACGGCCGCAACCGCATTGCGGAAGGCAAGTTGCCGCTGTGCGCGGAGATGTGCTCGACCAAGGCGCTGTTGGCGGGCGACGGCGACGTCGTCTCCGACATCTATCGCCAGC
Source organism: Rhodospirillales bacterium (assembly GCA_016710335.1). Lineage (NCBI taxonomy): Bacteria > Pseudomonadati > Pseudomonadota > Alphaproteobacteria > Rhodospirillales > Rhodospirillales bacterium. The sequence continues at coordinate 187,840 of JADJXQ010000024.1, read as the reverse complement.
GCGTCGTGTCCCGCGGCTTCGGCTCCGGCGCCTGGGGCTGGGGAACCGCGTACGGCTTGAAGGCAGGAGAGTCCTGACGGCGAGGGGGAAGCCAGGGGGGCGGTGTTCGCCATCGGGGCGGCACCGCTCCACTTCGCCCCCGGGGCATGGAGCGCAAACGGCCACGGGTCCGCGGGCATGATCATCGAACGGCCGGCCTTGGCCGCGACAGCAACACGAGTCTCTGAAGCCGAAAGAGATCAATGACAACAAGAACAAATGCGCTCCCCGCTCTTCTTGCGATCGCAACTCTCGTCGCCGGGGGGGCTCTGGTAAGCGCGTGCGACAGCGGCGACCGGCCTCTCAACTACGAGAAGGGGGTCTATAAGGGGAAATCCGAGCCACCGATCGACGAGGCGACGCTCGACCGCCTGCGCGACCGGGCTTCCTATCAATCGGGTCCCAACATCTCCACCTCGCCCGGTTTCAGCAGCCGCAGCGGCGGCGTTGTCGGCGGGCCAGCGCGCCCCGTTTCCGCAGCGCCGCCGGCGCAACCGCAACAGGCGCAGCAGGAGCAACCGCAGGCGCAAGAGCCGCAACAAGCGCAGCAGCCGGCCCCCGAAGGTCAGCCGCAAGCGCAGGACGGTCAGCCGCCTGCCAAGTCGCCGGCCGAGGAATCGCAGGCTCAGGAGTCGCCGGTTCAGGAGTCGCAGGCTCAGGAGTCGCCGGTTCAGGAGTCGCCGGCTCAGGAGTCGCCGGTTCAGGAGTCGCAGGCTCAGGGACCGCCGGAAGGGGATCCGGCCAAGCCGGCGGCAGTGCAGGGCGATGCCGGCGCGCGGCCGGCTGACCAGTGAGCGGAAGAGGAAAACCATGACTGCAGGAGGCGGCGCCATGACCCGTAGGCCCCGACGCTTCGCCCTCGTCGTGCTGTTGATGCTGTTGGGGCTGGCGAGCGGCACGACGGGCTTGGTGTTCACGACCGCCTTCGACACTCCGGCTTATGCGCAGACCGAGGGGCGGGTGCCCGGCAACGCCCTTGGCGGCATCAGCGACGCCGAGATGTGGCGCGACGTGCGCCAAGGCGTCAAGGGAACCGTCTCGATCCCCGACAAGAAACTAGGAACTCTCGTGCAGTCCGAGGGCGACAACTGGCGCGCCTGGCGCAATGGCCCGATCCTGGTGGTGGGCGCCATCGCCTTCTGGGTGATGTTCTTCGTGGTGTTCGGGTTCTACATGATCCGCGGCAAGGTGCGCATCAAGCGCGGGAAATCGGGTCGGAAAGTGCTGCGCTTCGGGTTCATCGAGCGCTTCGGGCACTGGCTGACGGCCGGCTCGTTCCTGGTGCTGGCCGCAACCGGCGTCAACATGCTTTACGGCAAGTTCGTGCTGATCCCTTTGCTCGGGCCACAGGCGTTCTCTACGATCACCCAGTACGGAAAATACATCCACAACTACGTAGCGTTCGCGTTCATGGCAGGCTTGGTGCTGATCTTCGTGCTCTGGGTCAAGGACAATATCTGGGACCAATACGACTGGGGCTGGATCAAGAAAGGCGGGGGACTTCTGTTCCCGACGGCCCATCCGGCGGCGGCAAAGTTCAACTTCGGTCAGAAGACGGTGTTCTGGGCGGTCATGGTCTTTGGCGGGCTTCTGTCGGTCACCGGCATCAATCTGCTCTTCCCGTTCATGTTCGCCGACCTCGAACAGATGCAGTGGATCCAGGCCATCCACGCCACCATAAGCCAGATCATCTGCATGATGATGATCGCCCACATCTACATCGGCACGGTCGGCATGGAGGACGCGTTCCACGCCATGTCATCCGGCTACGTGGACGAAAACTGGGCGAAAGAGCATCACAGCGCGTGGTATGACAAGGTCAAGGAAGACCAAGCGGCGAACGCCGGCCGGGCTCCCGGCGCCGTCTCGGCCGCGCCGGCGGAGTGAACGTCAAAGCCGATCGGGAGGAAGAGGATTGATGAGAAGCGCGCTCATGCTTTGCCTCGTCTTCATGGTCGCGGGCGCCGCCATGGCCGCCGAACAATCGTCTTCGGGCGAACAAGGGTTCGCGTCCAAGGACGCCTGCATGATTTCCATCCGGGACGTGAAGAAGTCCTATGACGTCCGGGACATCGGCGGCAAGACGTCGATGGAGGTGAAGAAGATCATTGAAGTCGCGGAGCATCTCTGCGAGCGCGAGAATTTCCGCGACGCCAAGACGCTGATGGACTTGGCCCGCAGCATGCTGGCCACTGAATAGAGCCGGCGGCAACGCCTCCGCCGCTGTCCGCTCGTCTGGTCATATCGGCGCGGCTCCTGTAGGTTCGCTGCGACCGACAACGGGGGCTTTCATGGATGACTTTGCGCCCACGGAGCGGACGCGCGTCAAAAGACTCTTCGCGCGGGGCCGCTATGACCGCGAGACGATCTACGGCATCCTGGACGATGGGATGCTGTGCCACATCGGATATGCCATCGACGGCCAGCCCTACGTCACGCCGACGCTTTACTGGCGGGAAGGCGATCGGGTGTACTGGCACGGCTCGGCGGCGAGCCGCATGCTGCGCCACCTCGCGACGGGCGCTCCGCTCTGCCTCACCGTCAGCCACATGGACGCTCTGATCCTGGCCCGTTCGGCGTTCCACCACTCCGCCAACTACCGCTCGGTGATGATCTTCGGGAGCGCCACTCGGGTCGAGGACGCGGCCGACAAGACCGCGCGGCTGGAGACCTTCGTCAACGGCCTCTATCCCGGCCGCTGGAACGAACTGCGGCCCATGACGGATCAGGAACTGAAAGCCACGACGGTGCTCGCCCTCGATCTCGACGAGGTCTCCGCCAAGGTGCGCACCGGCGGGCCGGTCGACGACGAGGAGGACTACGCCTGGCCGACCTGGGCGGGGACGGTGCCGCTGGAGACCCGCCGCGGCGCCCCGGAGCCGTGCCCACGCCTGCCGGAGGGCATCCCGACGCCGCCGAACCTCGGCGACTGACCCGGATTTGCGGGGAGGAGTCCACGCCGATCAGCGGCGCAGGGTGCCGTGCGTTTTGTGGATCGCCACGTCGGCAAGGACGAAGCAAGCGCGCGGCGGTCCGGAAACTGTTGCACTCCGTCAGCGGGCATTCCGATCGCGTTCGCGTGCCTCTCGATCGGTGGAGCGCAGGCCGACGCCCGCGTCATGGCCGATGGTGCCGACGTCGACACAGGCGTGTTCGGCGCATTCCATTTCCAGTGTGGTGTGGCCGATCTGGAAGGCGTCCCGCAGGCTCGCCTTCACCGCCTGCTTGATGCCGTCGGCGCGATTCCAGGCGCCGCTCGCTATGACGATGTGGGCGTCGACGGAGTTGCTGTGCTCGTCCATCTGCCAGAAATGAGCGTGATGGACATCGGCCACCCCCTCGACGCCACGGATGTGGTCGATGACCGCGCCCGTGGTAATTCCCGGCGGGCTGCCCAGCATCAGGATGCGGATCACCGTGCCGATCTCTGCAAACGACTGCCACAGGATGTAGCCGGCGATCATCAAGGTCACCAACGGGTCCACCAGACGCCAGTCATAGAGCAGGATCAGCGTGCCGGCGAAGATGACGGCGACGGATCCGAGGGCGTCGGCGACGTTGTGGAGGAACGCCGCGCGGATGTTGACGCTCTCCTTGGCGAGCGCGTACGTCAGCAGCGCCGTGACCAGATCGACGGCGAGCGCGACGGCGGCAATGACCACCACCAGCCACCCGTCGACCCCTTGCGGCGAGATGAACCGCATCACCGCCTCGTAGACCAGGTAGAGCCCGATGACGATCAGCGTCGTGTAGTTGACCAGCGCCGCCACGGCTTCCGCGCGCGCGTAGCCGAAGGTCATGGTGGCGTCGGAGGGCCGGCGCGCGATCTTGCGGGCGCCGAAGGCGATGATCAGGGAGATGGCGTCGGAGAAGTTGTGGAGCGCATCGGCGATCAGCGCCAGGCTTCCCGCCAGAACCCCGCCGATGACCTGGACGACGGTCAGGCCGAGGTTGATGGCGACCGCCCAGGCGACCCTCGCGTCACCGGCGTTTCGATCGACGTGGCCGTGGGCGTGTCCGTGCCCCATGAGCGAAGCTCCGCTGGGCTGGGCTGGGCTGGGCTGGGCTGAACCGAGCAGGGCCGGCCCGCTCGAATCAGCTCCAGGCGCGGCGAGGCATCAGCACCGTGTAGTCGAAGTCCAACACCACGGACGGCTCATAGCGCCCGTCGTCGTTCTTGTCCGGAAAGGCCTCGCACGGCTGGTTGGTGGTGGCGACGGTGCGGATGCGGAGCGCGCCGAAGTCGTCCCGCTCCGGCAAGGCCAACTTGTTCACCACCTCTGACCACGCATAGACGGTGTGGCCGGCGAAGGTGGGCGCCACGTGGCGGCCACCGTTGATGGCGGCGATCGTGACCGCGTTGGCGAGGCCGTTGAAGCTGAGCGCCCGGGCGATCGAGATGATGTGCCCGCCGTAAATCAGCCGCCGGCCGAAGCGGCTGTGTTTCTGCTTGTAGTCGTCGAAGTGCACCTTGGCCGTGTTCTGGTAGAGGCGCGTCGCCATCATGTGCTCGGATTCTTCGATGGTGACGCCATCGACATGGTCGATGCGTTCGCCGACCTCGTAGTCGTCCCACAGGTGCGGGCTTCCCGCCAGCGCCGTGTCGTAGTCGGAGCCGCGCAGCTCTGCCGGCACCACCAGGTCCTCGGCGGCGACCGACCGCGGCAGATCCGGCACCGCTTCTTCCGGCGTCGGCGCGGCCGCGTCGCTCTTCAGCACCATGACCCAGCGCGAATAGTCGAGCACCACGTCGCCGTGCTGGTTGCGGCCGGTGGACCGCACATAGACGATGCCGCTCCGTCCGTCCTTGTTCTCGCGCAGGCCGATGACCTGGGAGCGAGTGCTGAGCGTATCGCCGGCGTAGACCGGAGCCAGGAAGCGGCCGTTGGCGTAGCCGAGGTTGGCGACGGCGTTGAGCGAGATATCCGGCACCGTCTTGCCGAACACGATGTGGAAGACGAGGAGGCTGTCGATCGGCGCCCGCCCGAGACCCATGGCGCGGGCGAACGCCGTCGACGACGACAAGGCGAAGCGCCCGCCGTAGAGGGCGGTGTAGAGCGCGACGTCGCCTTCGGTGACGGTGCGGGGGGTGGCGTGGACGATCTCCTGACCGACCCGGAAGTCCTCGAAGAAATTGCCTGGATTTGTCTTGACACTCATGTCGGCCCCCGGTCCGTTAGAGTTCGTATTGGGCGGCCAGGTCGGGATCCTTGCGGGAGACCAGTGTCGCCAGATCGACGATGACCTTGGCCTGCTTCCAGGTGGCGTCGTCCTGCATCTTGCCGTCGATCATGGCGACGCCGGTGCCGTCGGGCATCGCTTCCAGGATGCGTTTGGCGAACTTGACTTCCTTCGGGTCCGGGCTGAAGACCCGCTTGGCGATGGCGATCTGGTTCGGCGCGAGCGACCAGGCGCCGGCGCAGCCCATGAGGAAGGCGTTGCGGAACTGCGCCTCGCAGCCGGCCTCGTCCTTGATGTCGCCGAATGGCCCATAGAAGGCGCTGAGACCGGCGGACACGCAGGCGTCGACCATCCGGGCGACGGTGTAGTGCCACAGATCCTGTTGAAAGAAGGGCCGCGTCCCCTGCCCATCCTCGGCGGCGTCGGCGAGCACGCCGTAGGACGGATGACCGCCGCCGACCCGCGTCGTCTTCATGCCCCTCGACGCCGCGAGGTCGGCCGGCCCGAGGCTCATGCCGTGCATGCGCGGGCTGGCAGCGGCGATGGCGTCGACGTTCTTTACCCCCTGCGCCGTCTCGAGGATGGCGTGGATCAGGATCGGCTTCCGAACCCCGTGCTTGGCCTCGAGCAGCGCCAGGTATTGGTCGACGAAGTAGATGTCCCACGGCCCCTCGACCTTGGGGATCATCACCACGTCGAGCTTGTTGCCGACGGCGGCGATGATCTCGGTCATGTCGTCGAGAAACCACGGGCTGTTGAGGGCATTGACGCGCGTCCACAACCCGGTGTCGCCGAAATCGACGCTCGCCGCCACCTCGATGAAACCGGCGCGCGCAGCCTCCTTCGCGTCAACGGGGATGGCGTCCTCGAGGTTGCCGAGCAGGACGTCGACCTGCTTGGCGGTTTCGGGAACCCGCGCCCTGATCTTTTCGATGTGCGGAGGAAAGAAGTGGATCATCCGCTCCGGCCGCACCGGCAATTCCATCAGTGGCTGAGGCGCCCCGGCGGCCAGTGGCGCGAAGAAATGGCGCGGCAGTTTCATCGTCTTTCCCCCTCATCCGTATCGTTCGCGGTTGCAATATGACGTAGCACCGAAGCGGCGGCGGCGTCAATTGAAGGGGCGGAAACGGGACAATGTGAGGGACTCGTGGGGACGCACGGCGACGGGCCGCGGCAAGTATGCCGGGCTAGGGCGCTGCGGCGATGGCTTCGGCCGGAACCCTCGCGGACACCTGCCGCCCAAGGAAATCGAGAAGCACGATCACCCGCTCGGCATCGGCAACGCCGCAGAAGCGGCCGATCAGTTCGGCGAACGGCCCGTCGACGATGCGGACTGCGTCGCCTTCGCGGAGCCCCTTGGTCGGCGACAGGGCGTCGAACACGCCCGAACCCTCATTGGCCTGAAGCGCCTCGATCACGCCGCCCGGCACCCGGGTCGGCTCGTCGCCGTTCCGCACCATGCCGCAGACGCCGACCGTCGACAGGATCGGCCGCCAGCGCACCTGGGCAATGTCGAAGCGCACGAAAAGGTAGCGCGGAAACAGCGGCCGCAGCACCTGCTCCGTCCGCCGCGCATGCCGCCGGCGTTTGCGGTACTGCGGCAGATACGCCTCGAACCCCTGCCGCTGCAAATGCCCCAGCGCCGTCTTCTCAGCGTTCGGATGGCTATAGACGGCGTACCAGTCGGTCATGACCGCCCTCCTTTCCGGTCACCCGCAGGCCGCGAGCCCGTTCCGATGGGGCTATTGAGCGTTTTGAGGCCCGTCGGCGCGGTGGTCAATGTCCCCGCATGCCCGCCTTGCTTCTCCCTCCTTCCCCCTTCGGAATGCGGGGCGGACGTGCTCGACGGTGAAATGGGCGCAGGCCCGAAGTGATGATCGACCCGCGCCCGTTCCGACACGGTTAGGTCTTCGGATGGCTCTTTCGGCGCGCGGCCGAGCCTAAAAATCCCATCAGGGCAAGGCCCGACGCGAACAGCGGCAGGGCAGCCGGCACTGGGATGACACTCACACCGCCACCGCCGCCGGAGCCTGCCCCACTAGCGCTGGTGCTTACATCCAACGTCAACGTGCTCCCATCGGCGGCCTGGAAAGCATCCAGGTTTGGATAGAGAATGGTGACCGAGTTCGCCGTGGAGGAGAGTACATTAGGAAAATCCAGGCCAGGGGAAACGTCCACCTGCTTGACGCCGCTAATGTCGACCGGCGACCCGCTCTCCGCAAAATTGAGGCCCGTCACGGCTATCTTGAGGTTTGTCAGCGGCGACGTCGGGCTCGTCGGCGATGCCCTCTCTTCCGACCGCCAATCGAGAACGAACGTATCACCATCGGCCCAATCGACATCGAAGAACGAGCCGCTGGGGAAGGTCACGCTGACATCTGGAAACGCCGCCGATCCGGCGATGCCGGACAACGACCCGGCAAGGGGGACCGAAGCCTCGGTGACGGATACGGTGAATTGGTCGCCAGCCACCGAAGCGGCAAAACTGACCGGCGCGGCAAGCAGCCCAGCCCCAAGAACAAAAGCAGCAAACCCCGCTATAGAGCGATCGTAAGACATTGTGCAGCCCTCCCTGTTCTCACGGTTATTGCGTCCACTTTACACGCGACATTCTGTGTCGCATAGCCTCTTTAGTCCGTGCTAATTTCAGAGGTCGTTAATGAGGGCTGAGGTTGCCTTCAGAGTCCGGCGATAGATCGATCATTCGGCCTCTCCCAATGTGACGGCGTATCGACATGGAGCCCGACCGGCCGCGTCGCGTCCGCAGCGGTGCACCGCCTTATACCCCGCTTTTCGGAGGAGTCGCCACGCTCTTCTCCGGCCGCCTGGCCCGCATTTCCGTGCAGCGTGGGCGCTTGCGGTCGCGGCGCGCGCGCGTCATAAACGGGCATGATCGGCACGCATGCGCTCATGCCGTTGTGGATCGCCTGCGGCGCCGCGGCCGGCGGCGTGCTGCGCTACTGGTGTTCGGGGCTGGTCGCGCGCTCGGTCGGCGAGACTTTTCCGTGGGGCACCATGGTCGTCAACGTTTCCGGGTCGCTGCTGATCGGGCTGATCGCGGAGGTGACCGGACCTGACGGCCGCCTGTTCATCGGCTCGGCGGCAAGGCAGTTCCTGATGATCGGCGTGCTCGGCGGGTTCACCACGTTTTCGTCGTGGAGCCTGCAGACGCTGAACCTGGTGCAGGACGGGGAGTGGTTTCTGGCCGGCGCCAACATCGTGCTGTCGGTAGCGCTGTGCCTGCTCGGGGTGTGGCTCGGGCACGCGGCCGGCGTGTGGATCAATCGCTGACGGAGGCAACGATGCGCCCCCCGACGGAGGGACTGCTGCTCCGCGTCTACATGGGCGAGGACGACAAGGCCGACGGCCGGCCCCTCTACGAGGCGGTCGTCGAGAAGGCCCGCGAGATGCATCTGGCCGGCGCGACGGTGCTGCGGGGACCGATGGGGTTCGGCCACGGCAGCCGGCTGCATACCACCAAGATCCTGAGGCTGTCACAGGACCTGCCCGTCCTGGTCGAAATCGTCGATAGCGAAGACAAGATCCGGGCGTTTCTCGAGGTCATCGACGCCATGATGCCCGGCGGTCTGATCACCTTGGAGCGGGTCCAGGTGCTCCGCTACGGCCGCACGCGCGACGACCGCTGAAGCCCCGTCTTCCGTGTGCTGCGCCTATGTGTCCTCGCCCCCATCCATGTTTGCCAGGAACTGCGTGAACCGGGCGTCATGCGCGCCGCAATGCTGTTCAAGCTCGGTTTCGAAGTCCACCAGCCTCGCCCGCAACGACTTTGCGTCGCCTTCGTCGATTTCGGTGGCCAAGCGCTCGATGGACTCGATCATCTGGTCATGCTGCCGGCTGTGCCGGCGCCCGAACGGATACATGTAGAGCTGCATAAGCAACTCCTCCGACAGCACGTGCATCTTGGTGTATTCGAGAAGGTGCTCGATGATGCGGGCGATCTCCTCCGCTTCGTGGCCCTCGTCCAGGCAGTGCCGGATGGCGGCGATGAGGCGGCACAGAACTTCGCGATCCTCATGTGACATGCTGTCGATCCGGCGACCGGTATACCGTCAATATCGACATACGTAGAGATCCTTTTCCCATACTTATCCTAATTTCGGTTTATATAGGAAATTTAACCTGTATGTCAACGCGAACTACGACCGCTCGTCGCGCCGCGCTTCCAGCAAGGCCTGGGTGTACGCGTTCATCGCGTCGCGCTCGTGGACCACGCCGGCGAAGCGCCGGCTTTCGCGGTCATCTACGACGGCAAGCAGCACCCTGCGGGCAGATCGGATGGTCCGCAGCGCCGTCTCCAGCGACTCGTCCGAGGCGATCACCGGCCGATCCCGTCGCACCAGGTCGCCAGCCACCACCAGTCCGTCCAGACTCCGATCGAACGCCGCCAGGCTAAGGTCGGCGAAGGTGATGCTGCCGAGCAACTCCCCGTTGTCGCCGACGACGAACACTTCGCCGTAGAGCGACTGCGGCACAATGATGCGGAGATCGGAGAGGCCGAGGTCGGGCGACACCACCTCGCAGCGCGGCGACACCACTTCGTGGACGCGGATGCTGCGGAGCAGGGCGGCCTGGAACCCGCCCAGCAGATCGAGACCACGCTGCTCGAGTTGCCATGTGAAGAAAGATTGCCGATGCAGCGATCGCCCGACCGCGGTGCTGACGACCACCGCCAGCATGACGGCGATCGTCAGCGGGTAGTTGGCGGTCATCTCGAATACGATGAGGGATGTGGAGATGGGCGCGCCCAACACCGCGGCGGCGACCGCGCCCATGCCGATGATGGTGTAGGCGCCGGACTCGCTCGTCGCGATGGGAAGCTCTGCCAAAAGCGTGCCGTAGGCGCCGCCCAGCATCGCGCCGATCACCAGTGACGGACTGAACACCCCGCCGGCGAACCCGAAGCCGAGGCTGATTGCCGTGGCGATGATCTTGGCGATGCAGACGGCCGCCAGCAACGCCAACGGCATGACCCCCATCAACGCCTGCTCGGTGACGCCGTAGCCGATGCCGAGCACTTGCGGCAGAACGACCGCGATCGAACCCACCAGTGCGCCTGCGGCTGCCGGGCGGAGCCACGGCGGCCCCGGCAGCCGCGCCGCGCCCAGCTCGGCCAGCCTGATGCCGCGCATCAGAAGGATGGCGGTCAGACCGGCCAGCACTCCAAGTCCGAGGAAGGCGGGAATTTCCCAGGCCGAGCGGATGGGCAGCACCGAGACCTCGAAGGCCGGAAAATCGCCGAACCAAGCCCGCGAGACGATGGTGCCGATGACGCTGGAGACGACCACCGGGGCGAATGACTTGAGCGCGTAGTGCCCGATCACCACCTCGTTGGCGAACAGGGCGCCGGCGATCGGCGCGTTGAACGACGCGGCGACCGCCGCCGCCGCCCCGCACCCGAGAAGTGTCTGCGTCGACCGCCGCGGCAGGTTGAAGATCTGTGCGAGCCAGCTTCCGACGGTGGCGCCGATGTGGACAGCCGGACCCTCCCGACCGACGGAAGCGCCGCAGCCGATGGAGAGCGCGCTGGCGACGCCGCCCCACAGGCCGGCGCGGAACGACATGCGGCCGGCTTTCAGGGCGCTTGCCTCGATGGCGTCGGCGACGGTGGGCGGGCGGCGATCCGGCATCATCGCGTGGATCCACACGCCGACCAGCAACCCGCCGAGCGTCGGCGTCAACAGGCGGTGCCACCATGGAAGCTGCGCCGCGTGGAACCACAGGCGCGGCGAGCCGGAGCCGAACGCGACACTCTGGATGAGCGCGATGGCCTCGCGGAACAGGATCACCGCACCGCCGACCATGACGCCGATCAGCATGGCGAGAAGCGACAGGCGCAGAACGTCGTCTTGGATCAGGTGGCGAAAGCGCGCATACGCCTTGCGGACTCCCGCTCCCCATTCCGGCATGGCTCAACCCGAGCCCCCGCCCGCGGATATGGCGTACACTTACCGCTGCACCCGGACGCGGTAGGTGATCTCCGCCGTTCCGCCCGCCGCGACGTCCAGGCGCCACACGGCGCGATCGGCGGCCTCTTTTCGATGCGGAACGCTTTCCTTCAAGATCGTCCAGTCCGGGCTCAGCCGTTCGACCACCTTGACGGTGACAGCCTCGTCCTTGGCGTTGCGGATCTCGATGCGATGGGCGCTTTCGAACACGTTGTCGGGCAGGCCCGAGCGGACGAAATCGGTCTGGGTGCGCTTGACCGTCACGTCGAAGGCGCGGCCGGGGGTGATTTCAACGGCGCCGCCGATCGGCGTCGGTTGGATTGCATCTTCTCCGAGCAGGCGGCGCACACCGCTGGAGTCGCGCATGTAAACGCGGATGGTGCCGGCGGGCAACGGCATCCCAACCGCAGCCTCGCCGTTGCGGAAGCGGAGCACCACGTCGGCCGCCTGCGGAAGGCTGTCGGTCGGCATCGCGTGGTAGACGACGCTGGCGCTCTCGCTCACGAATTCGCGTTCCACACGCACTCCGCCGGCGTCCAACAGCGCCACCTGTTTGCTCTGGCGATCGGCGATCGTCACCGGTTCGGGAAGCCGATAGATGTGGTAGTTGCCTACGGCCTCCCGCTCCGGCAGCGGCGCCGCCATAGCTTCCTGAGCGAAGCTGGCGCGGCTTTGCATCATTGTCCGAGCCTGGTCGGGCGCGTTTGTGGTGACCCGGCGGATGTCACCGGCGACCAGCGCCAGCGACGCGTTTTCGAAGTCGGCGCCGGTGGTGTTGCTGACCGCGGCGCGGCCGACGATCGTCATCGTGTCCATCGCCCGGTCAAGGTCGGCCACGTAGTCGGCTTGCCACGCCAGGCCCTCGGTCAGGTAGCTGAGGTCGACAGCGGCATCGCCATCGCTTTCGGCCGTGGCTTCGACGCTCGCCACGATGGTCGGCGTCACCGGCAAGTCGTCGGGCACCGAGTCGAAAACCAGGCGCCCGGGCACGCCGGTCTCGATACGGTCGCGATAGCGGAGCACCAGACCATCCCGCACGCTGAGCACGGTGGCGCGCTCGACCGTGTCCTCGCCGGTCATCGGATGCACGCGCACGACGCCGACCTCCTTGCCCAGCGCCCGGCGCAGCAAGGCGTCGGGCGTCAGAACGTCGAACCCGTGTTCGATGGCAAGCACCCGGAATTCCGCGTCACTGGTCAGGAGCGCGCTGGCGGGGATGATTTCGCGGCTGATTCCCTCGAAGACGAGTTGGGAGCGGCCGCTCGGCAACCCCAGCCTGCGCCGGTCGCTGATCATGCCGAGCCCGTCGCCATAAACCGTGACGTCGAGGCCCACGCGCTGATCCGGCGCCGCCCGCACCTCGGCCGATTCGCCCATGGCGGGCAACGCGGACAGCGCGACTAACATGACGAAGGCGAACAAGCGGCGTCCCATTTCGGCCCCCTGATTGCAGTTTCCGAGCAGCAAATGCCGAGTTTGCTTTCCGCAATCGCATCTTGCAAGCTCGGCTGCGATGCGTTTTCGGCGATCAGAGGTCCATAATCGACATCTCCCCGTCCGTAGGGTTCGGCTTGTCGGCGCTGGCGGTCGTCGTGGTGCTGATCTTCGTGCTGATGCGAAGCGAGCGCGATCGGGCCATCGCCGCCTCGCAGATGATGTGGTTGTCGCAAAGCGCCGAGCATCTGTCGCGCGCCCAGGCAGACTTGACCGGGCGTCTGGAACAGACGCAACTGGGTGTCAACCAGCGGCTCGATCTGCTCGCTCGCCGGCTCGGGGACGGCATGGCCGAGCAGACGGCGCGCACCGGCCAGTCGCTCCGCATCCTGCATGAGCGCCTCGCCGTCATCGACGCCGCCCAGCGCAACATCCACGATCTGTCGACGCAGGTCGTGGCGCTGCAGGACATCCTCTCCAACAAGCAGGCGCGGGGCGCCTTCGGCGAGGTTCAACTGAAGGACCTGGTCAGCGCCGTGCTGCCGCCGTCGGCGTACGCCTTTCAGGCGACGCTCAGCAACGGCCGGCGCGTAGATTGCCTGTTGCGGTTGCCGACGCCTCCCGGCCCGACCGCCATCGACGCCAAGTTCCCTCTGGAGAGCTTCAACGCGCTCAGGGCGAGCCCGGACGAGGCGCGTCGGGCGCAAGCGGCGCGGACGTTCGCAGCCGACGTCCGCCGGCACATCGTCGACATCCAGGAGCGCTACATCGTGCCCGGCGAAACCGCCGATGCGGCGCTGCTGTTCCTGCCGTCGGAGGCAGTATACGCCGAGCTGCACGCCAACTTCCGGCCGGTGGTGGAGGAGTCCTATCGCCGGAAGGTGTGGATCGTGTCGCCGACCACCTTGTGGGCGACCCTGAACACGCTCCGTGCGGTGCTGAAGGACGTGCACCTGCGCGAGCAGGCGCAGGTTATCGAGGCCGAGTTGAGCGCCCTGTCTGCCGACATCGAGCGCCTCGACAAGCGCGGCGCGCGGCTGCAGGAGCACTTCCGCCAGGTCGAGGACGACGTCCGCCAGATCCGCCTCTCCGCCGCCAAGATCGCCCGCCGCGCCGACCGCATCGACGTGGCGCAACTGGGCGAGCCGCCTTCCGGTCCCGAAGTCGCGGATGAGCCGTTCGATCCCGGCCCGGACACCGACATCGCGCCCGACCGCCGCACCTCAAGTTCTCGTGATTGAAGGCGCCAATGGATCGACAGGCGCGCCAAGAGGTGCTGTGGTCCGCAGCATGACAAGGCTTCAGCATGCGGCACTCATGGAGGACGGAATGCGCATCCTGATCATTGCAGTGGCGTTGATGGCGACGGCGGTGACGGCGCCGCGGGCGGAGAATCCGGCGCCCTACCCGGGAACCGAGACGGTTCGGATCGACAAGCCGTTCGCGCAGTACGTAAAGGACCTGGAGGCGGCGATCGAGGCCAACGACATGGGCATCGTCGCCCGCGCCTGCGCCGACTGCGGCGCACAGAAGATCGGCGTCACCATCCCTGGCAACCGGGTCTTCATGATTTTCAAGCCTCCATACGCGGTGCGGATGCTAAAGGCCAGCGTCGCCGCCGGCATCGAGGCGCCGCTCAGGCTTTACGTCACGGAGGAGGAGGACGGCGCCGCCAGGCTGACCTACCGCCTGCCGAGCGCGGTGTTCGCACCTTACGAAGTTGCGGAGCTGGACACGATGGCCGACGAGTTGGACTCCATCGTCACCCGCATTGTCGCGGACTCGAGGGAGTAATTCATCGCAGGCCGCTCCGGCCGGCCGCTCCGTTCGTCCGCTCTGGCCGCCGGCATCCTCACGGCAACGTTTGTTGAACGTGAAGACAAGATCGCGTCATGCTGGGGACACCCGCTTTTCTCTGAAAAGGATGCCCCCACATGAAGCGCTTGCACAAAACCCGCGTGGCGACGGCCGCTCTGGCGGTGCTTCCGGCACTTGCCGTGGCGGGCGTCGCCGGCATTGCCGGGGCCGGACAGCTCATAGAGCTCACCCAGACCGGATGCCAGTTCCTGGAACCTGAAAACGGCACCGACCATGGCTTCGAGACCGCCAGTGCAGCCGATTGCGACCGGATCAACGCCGAAACCAGCGTCGAGCGGCTGGCGAACGCAGACGTCATGACCGTGAAGCCGGGAACCTACACATTTCGCGTCACCAACAAGAACGTGCCGTACGAACTCGGCTTCTGGCTACGCGACAGCGACTACGAGGCGGGAAATCCGCTCCACAAGCTGACCAAGACCAGCGTCTCCGGCGGCGGCCTGGTCGAGGGTGCGTCGCGCGACTACGAGGTGGACCTGAAGCCGGGAACCTACCTCTACTCGTGCCCGCTCAATCCCACGCCCGACTACACGCTCGTTGTCAGCTCCGAGTAGCATCCAGAACAACCGAGGCGGCCATCACGGACACGTGACTCGGCGTGACTCGCGATTTCATGCGCGCCCCGTCATGCTTCGAACGAATGAAACTCATTTGCAGCGTGCTGCAACGATCGGACAGTGAGGAGACAGCGCCGTGAAGACCAGCAAGACCCGTTTCCTGTCGACAGTCGTTCCGATGGCAGCCGTAGCCGGCATGGCCCTTTCGGCGCCCGCCCCGGCATCGGCCGCCGGCTCGGACTGCGCGTATCGCGGGACCTCGGCCGCGTTGCCCGCCGCCCAATCCCGCGGCGGTGAAATCATCCTGGCGTCCTGCAACCCGTGCAAGCCCAAGGCCGCCAACCCTTGCGCAGCCAAGGCTTCCAATCCTTGCGCAGCCAAGGCCTCCAATCCATGTGCTGCAAAAAATCCGTGTGCCGCGAAAAACCCCTGCGCGGCGAAGTCGGCCGAAAATCCCTGCGCGGCCAAAAAGAAGTAGCGACCCGACCCTGGGCGCCGCTCGCGCGGGCGGCGCCGCGTTCGGCTGAGGCGGCGGCAGTGGCGTTTTTGGACCTCCCGCGAGAGCAGCTGGAAGACATGGCGGCGGCGGGGGCCGAGATTCGCGAGTGTTACCGCCTGCTTGCCAAGACCGACGGCAATGTGGTCGGCGAACTTCTGCGCGGGCAGGGCGAGTTCTTCGAATGGGATCATTATCCAAAGGGGGATGTCTACGATCCCGAGACCCACTGTCAGTACTACTATCACGCCCATCCGGCCGGACTGCGGGACGCGGAGCACGGCCACTTCCACACCTTCCTGCGGCCCAAGGGTATGCCTGAGGGAGTTCGCCCGGCGCCGCTCACCGACTTGGCCGCACCGGCGGGCGACAACGACGCGCTGTCTCACCTGGTTGCCATAGCGATGGACACGCACGGTGTCCCCATCCGGCTGTTCACCACCAATCGCTGGGTCACGGGCGAGACCTGGTACGCCGCGGACGATGTGATCCGCATGCTCGACGTTTTCGACATGGATCTGGCGTACCCCTCCCTGGCGCTGAACATCTGGATTACCGCCATGCTCCGGCTTTTCCGGCCGGAAATCGAGGGTCTCGTCCGCGCCCGCGACCGCGCTGTCGCCGACTGGCAGGCGTGGCATATGGACGTCAATGCCTTTGAAGATCGTGGGCTGGAGGTCACGGCGATGGCCGACATTTCGGTCGACGCCCAGATCGAACGCGTCAACGCCGCGGTCGCGCGCGCCTGAACTTCACGGCAACGCGATCAACCCTGGCGCCAGGGCAGTCCTTCGACTTTCCAGCCGGATAGGGTGCCCCGGTGGCGTTGGTCATCCTGATCGCCTTCGAAACCGTGGGCGATGTTATAGCAGGCGGTGTAGCCGAGCCGGGTCATGGCGATGGCCGCCGCCTGGGAGCGCACGCCCGAGCGGCAGAGGAAAAGCAACGGCGCATCGGGAGGTGCGCCGATCTCCGCCATCTGTTCCGCAAACCGCACGTTGAGATCCATGTTGGGGTACAGCACCCACGGCACGAACACCGTCTGCTTTCCGAGGCTGCTGAGGTCGGGAACGCCGACGTAGCTCCACTCGGCGGGGGTGCGCACGTCCACCAGCACTGCCTTGGGATCGCTTTCCAGAACATCCCACGCCTTGCGGGGCGGGATGTCTCCCGCATATCCGTTGCGCATGACCTGCCGCAGCTCCCTCCAGCCTCGTCAATGGGTTTGCGCGGCACCGCCGCGCGATTCAGGCTCCAGCACTCCCAGCATTTCACCGAGCGTGGTGAACTTGCGCCGTGGCGCTCCGGCCTCTGCCGCCGCGACTTCCGCAGCGTCGATCCGCCGCCAGTCCTCGAAACCGACGACACGCACGCCGCGCTTCGCCAACAGCGGCTCCAGCCCGCCGCGGCCCGGCTTCTCGCCGCGGGCGATATCGGCGGCGATCTGCTCCGCGCAGGCCGACCCGTCCGGCCGGTTGCTCGCGATCACTCCGATCGGCCCGCGCTTCGCCCAGCCGACGGCATAAAGGCCCGGCGCCACCCGCCCGTCGACGTTGGGCACGCAGTCGCCGGCGCTGCAGTCGGGCATTCCGGGCAGAACCTGCGAACGATAGCCGATGGCGGAGACGACAAGGCCGCACGCGATCGTCTGCATCCGGCCGGTGCCGACGATGCGGCCCTGATCGAGTCGCGTTTCTTCATAGCGCACCCCTTCGACCCGCTCGCCGCCGACGATTTCCACCGGATTAGCGAAAAACCGGAAATGAATGCGCTTGCGTTTGCTGACGGGGTCGAGGGCGGAAAAAGCGCGCAGGGTCGCCAAGTTCTTTTCCTTGAGCCGCCCTTCGCGATCCTGAGAACCGGGCACCGCCTCCGGCAGGTCTCCCGGATCCACCACCGGCACGGCGTCTGCCAGATCTTCCAGCTCGCGCAGCTCGACATTGGTAAATCGCGCCTGCAACGGCCCGCGACGGCCAAGCAGGTACACGTCGGTCAACGGGCTTCCGCGAATGGCCGCTGCGGCGTAGTCGGCGATGTCGGATAGGGCCAGCTCTTCCGGCGTCTTGACCAGCACTCGGGCGACATCGAGGGCGACGTTGCCGTTTCCTATCACGACCACGGCCGGCGTATTCAAATCCGGGCGCAGCGTGGAGAAGTCCGGATGCCCGTTATACCACCCCACCACCAGCGCCGAGCCGAACACGCCCAGCTTGTCTTCGCCCGGGATGCCAATGTAGCGGTCGGCCGGGGCGCCGACCGCGAGAACCACGGCGTCATAGAGGGCCTGCAATTCCTCGAGCGCGACGTCGCGCCCGACTTCGACGTTGCCATAGTAGCGGACCAGATCCTTGTTCGCCGTCTGGTCGAACTTCCTGGAGACCTTCTTGGTGGTTTGATGGTCGGGAGCAACGCCGGCGCGGATAAGCCCGTAGGGGGTCGGCAGGCGTTCGATGAAATCGACATGGATGTCAGCGTCCCGTTGCAGCAGCGCTTCCGCGGTATAGAACCCGGCCGGTCCGGCTCCGACAATGGCGACATTGATGGGCATCCCAAGGACGGCGCGTCCTAGGACGGGACGGTCCAGGTGTCACCACGACGAAGCAGCGCGTCGAAGTCGGCGGTTGTCGGGGTTACCGCCTCCTCCTCCGCCGCCGTCAAGCGGTCGCCGACCGCCAGGGCCGGATTGCAATACAGGACGCCGAGCGCCACCGGCATCGCCGGCGGTTCCATGGCAGCCAACATGGACGCGAGGGCGCGATTGGTTTCATCGTGAACGAGGATGTCGGCCTCAGTAATCCCGTTGTCGCCGATGGTGACTGCTTCCAACGCGATGGAGCCGGGCTTCAAGCGGATCCCTTGACAGTGGTCACGGCCGAACAGCAGCGGCTCGCCGTGGCTCACGTGGATCTGGCGGTCCGCGGCGACCGTCTTGTCGGCGAACGGGGCGAACACGCCATCGTTGTAGACGATGCAGTTCTGGAAGATCTCGACAAACGAGGCGCCGCGATGGTCGTGCGCGCGTTTCAGCACCTCGACCATGTCCTTCTGCGAGGTGTCGATGACGCGCGCCACGAACCGGCCGCCGGCCCCCAAAGCAAATGCAGACGCCGAGACCGGCGCCTCGCTGGATCCCCCCGGCGTCGACGGCGATCGCGTGCCGAGCCGCGAAGTCGGCGACGCCTGGCCCTTTGTCAGCCCGTAAATCTCGTTATTGAACAATAGAATCTGGACATCGACATTGCGCCGCAGAATGTGCAGCAGGTGGTTGCCGCCGATGGAAAGCCCGTCGCCGTCGCCGGTGGCGATCCACACGTCCAGCGCCGGGTTGGCGAGCTTGATGCCGGTCGCCAGCGCCGGCGCCCGTCCATGGATGGTATGGAAACCGTAGGTGGACAGATAGTACGGGAACCGCGACGAGCAGCCAATGCCGGAGACGAAGACGGTGCTTGCGGTATCGGCGCCGGCATCGGCCAGCGTTCTCTGGACCGCGCGCAAGATGCCGTAATCGCCGCAGCCCGGGCACCAGCGTACCTCCTGGTCGGATGCATAATCCTGCGGCTTCAGACGGGCGGCGGATTTGACGACGTTCATGCCACGGACCTCTCTTGCATCTCGTCGATCCGCGCGCGGATCGACGCCTCGATTTCGCTGATCTTGAACGGCTGGCCGGCGACCTTGTTCAGGCCCTGGACCGGCAGCAAATACTGCGCGCGCAGGATGGTGGACAACTGGCCGGTGTTCATTTCCGGCACCAGCACCTGCTCGTAGCGGCGCAGCAGGTCCTCCAGGTTGCGCGGCAGCGGCCACAGGTAGCGCAGGTGGATGTGGGAGACATCGACCCCTTTCGCACGCTGGTTGGAAACCGCCCGGCTGATCGGGCCGTAGGTGGAGCCCCAGCCGACGACCACCAGCGTGCCGCCATCGGCGCCTTGGTCTACCGATTGCAGCGGGATGTCGTCGGCGACGCGCGCGATCTTCCCTACCCGTACGTCGGTCATGCGCTGGTGATTGTCCGGCTCGTAGGAAATATTCCCGCTGTCGTAGTCCTTCTCGATGCCGCCGATGCGGTGCTCGAGCCCGGGTGTGCCCGGCGCTGCCCACGGACGCGACAACGTCTCCGCATCTCGCAGGTACGGCTGGAATCCCTCGGGTTCCGTACGCATCGTAACCGGGAACGGCGCGATCCTGCCGACCTCGGGGACCCTCCATGGCTGGGCGGCGTTGGCGATGTAGCCGTCTGAAAGCAGGATCACCGGGGTCATGAATTTGGTCGCGATCCGCGTCGCCTCGATCGCGGTCTCGAAGCAGTCGCCCGGCGAGCGCGCCGCCATGACCACCAGCGGTGCATCGCCGTTGCGCCCGAACACCGCCTGGTACAGATCCGACTGCTCGGTCTTGGTGGGCATGCCGGTGGACGGTCCGGCACGCTGGGTGTTGATCACGACCAGCGGCAACTCCGCGGCGATGGCGAGTCCGAGCGCCTCGCCCTTGAGGGCGATGCCCGGACCGGAACTCGACGTCACCCCCATCGCCCCGGCGTATGAGGCGCCGATTGCAGCACAGACGGCGGCGATCTCGTCCTCTGCCTGCAGCGTCACCACGCCGTATTTCCGCATGGTCGACAAAACGTGCAGAATCGGTGATGCGGGGGTGATCGGATACGAGCCAAGCACCAGCTTCAGGCCGGCCAGATGGGCGCCGACCGCGAGGCCGTAGGCGATCGCTTCGCTGCCGGTAATCGCCCGATACAGCCCGGGCGCGATCTCTGCCGGGGTGATTGCAAAGCCGTGCACACCGGCCGGCAATTCGGCCGTTTCGGCGAAGGCGTGGCCGGCGTTCAGCGCAGCGATGTTGGCGGCGGCAACGATGGGCTTGGCCGCAAACTTGTGATTGAGCCAGTTGACGGTGGGCCCGCGATCGCGGTCGTAGAGCCAGTAGACCAACCCCAGCGCCCACATGTTCTTGCACCGCAAGGCGTCCTTTTGCGACAGCTCGAACGGCTTGACCGCCTCCAGGGTAAGCTGGGAGACGTCGACGAGAATCTTGTAATAGCCGTCGAGGGCGCCGTTTTCGAGAGGGTTCGACTCGTACCCGGCCTTTCTCAGGTTGCGCTCGGTGAAGGTGCCCGAGTCGACGACGACCAGTCCGCCCTTCTTCAGCTTGCCGAGTTCCACCTTAAGCGCCGCGGGATTGAACGCGACCAGGGTATCCGGCACGTCGCCGGAGGTCATGATCGTGCGGCCGCCGAAGTTGATCTGGTAGGCGGAGACGCCGTAGGTCGTGCCGACCGGCGCCCGGATCTCTGCTGGAAAATCGGGAAACGTCGCCAGGTCGTAACCGGACAGCGCCGTATTCTCGGCGAACCGGCCGCCGGTCACCTGGATGCCATCGCCGGAATCGCCGGCGAAGCGGACCACGGCGGACTCCAAAGTCTCGCGACCAAGATGACCTTGCTCCGATGCCTCACCGTCCAACGACTGGCGCGACACCGTCTCGTTTTCGCTGCTGCTTGACATGTCGATTCGGAATGGGCTCATAAACTAGAAGTTACGACCACCTTTGCGGACGCGGCGCCAACGGGCGTCGCAGGACAGTGCTGGTAAAGCGGCCGTGGTCCCGGGGTCGCCTCCTATAGATTATATTATCCACCGCGTCGGGTATCGCAACGAAAGCATTGCACGCGGTCGATCAGGGCAGGGCGCGACCACCACCTTCCACGCCGCTTCAGGAGGCACCATGGCTGATGCGATTGATCCGTTGAACCGGCTGGACGATCTGGTCCGCAAAGCCAAGGCGGCCGGCGCCGACGCCGCGGATGCGGTCTTCGTCGAAGGACGGAGCCTGGTGGTGACCTGTCGTCTCGGGAAGCGGGAACAGGTCGAAGGCTCCGAAGAGGCCGACGTGGGCTTGCGGGTGTTCGTCGGCAAGCGCCAAGCCATCGTTTCCTCGTCCGACCACACCGACGCCGCGCTCAGAGAACTCGCGGATCGCGCCGTGGCGATGGCGCGGGCAGTGCCGGAGGATCCTTACTGCGGCCTCGCCGCGGCGGAGCAGTTGGCGACGTCGTTCCCGGAGGTGGACAGTCGCGATCCTGGGGAGCCGTCCGCGGACGAGCTGGCGGCGCGTGCGCTGGCGGCGGAGGATGCGGCGCGCGCCGTTCCCGGCATCACCAACTCCGAGGGCGGAGAAGCCGCGTGGAGCTCGAGGCGTTCGGCAATCGTCGCCAGCAACGGCTTTGCCCGAGAGCGCGCCCGCTCCGATTTCAGCGTGTCTGTTTCGGTTCTCGCCGGCCACGGCCAGGAGATGGAGCGGGACTACGACTTCGCCAGCGCCGTCTACGCCGAGGATCTGCGGGATCCGGAGGAGATCGGTCGGTCGGCCGGGGAGCGGGCGGTCCGGCGGCTGCATCCGCGGAAGGCCAAGTCGGCGCAGGTGCCGGTGATCTACGAGCCGCGGGTCGCGCGCTCCCTGCTAGGACATCTCGCCGCGGCCATCAACGGCACCGCCGTCGCCCGGGGCACCACCTTTCTCCGGGGCAAGATGGGCGAGGCGATCTTCCCCGAGGCAGTCAACGTGGTCGACGATCCGCTTCGCCGCCGCGGCCTGCGCTCCCGCCCATTCGACGGCGAGGGCATCGCGACGCGGCGGCTGGCGGTGGTGGAGCGCGGGGTGCTCCAGTCCTGGATCCTCGACCTGCGCTCGGCGCGCCAACTGGGCTTGGAGACGACAGGGCACGCGGCGCGCGGCACGTCATCGCCCCCGTCCCCAACCACCACCAATCTCTACCTGGAGCCGGGGACCATCAGCCGCACGGCGCTGATCAGGAGCGTCGACATCGGCTTTCTGGTGTGCGAATTGATCGGCTTCGGCGTCAACGGCGTCACCGGCGACTACAGCCGCGGCGCAGGCGGCTTCTGGATCGAGAACGGCGAGATCGCCTATCCGGTCAGCGAAGTAACGGTCGCCGGCAATCTCCTCGACATGCTCCGCCACGTCACCGCCGCCGACGACCTGGAGTTCCGCTACGGCACCGACTCCCCCACCCTCCGCATCGACGGCATGACGGTCGCCGGCGTGTAAACGCTCTGCGCATACCCCCGGGCTCGAGCGTATAGACGCGGTCGGCACGCGCCAGCTGGGAGAAAAGCTTGCAAACTGCCCCGGGCGCCCGCCGACGCCGAGGATCACCCCTTCCCGCGGGACCAGCGGTCGTAGGACCGGAATCATGTCCCGATGATGCTGTTGCGTCAACGCCTCGATCGCCTGGGCAGCGAACGACAGGCGCACACGCGACGTCAGTCCGGGCGGCAGGACCCCCAGGGCCGGCTCGCGCGCTCAAGTGCGGCCATTGCGGCAGAGCGGAAGGATGGCATCAACAGCCGACGACGAAGGTGAAGTTCGTGCCCGTGGAATGAACCCTGAGCGGCAGGGCGCAGGCGACGTCGCCGTCGCACTGGACCGGTTCGATTACGTCGCCTTCTATGGTGATTTCGGACCCGCGAACGATCTTTACATCGTGGAGCGCCTCCAGGCGGCCGAGGGCGATCGCGAAGGCGTAGCGTACGACGCTCCATGGACCCTCGCCCAGAAACAGGCAGGCGTCGAGGCTGGCGTCGTTGATGCAGGCCGTGCGCGAGCAGCAGAACCGGCCGCCGTAGTAGTGCCCGTTGGCGACGACGATCGACGTCGCCTCGAAACAGGCGCCATCGACCACGACGCGGTAGCGGCGATAGGGGAACCGGAACATGCCGGTCAGTAGCTCCGCCACGTAGACGAGCTGGCCGAACAGCCGCTTGGCCTTGGGGTCGACGCGCGCTACCAGGTGCGCGTCGAATCCGACGCCGGCCATCATGACAAAGCGGCGGCCGTTGGCGACGCCGAGGCTGACCCGCTCCAGGCGGCCGAAGACAATGGTCCGCGCGATGGCGCGAGCGCTCCGGCATGCGAATCTCGGCGGCGAGCACGTTTGCCGTGCCGATCGGCATTACGGCGAGGGGCAGCGACAGATCCTTGAGCCCGTTGACGATCTCGTTCAGCGTCCCGTCGCCGCCGGCGGCGACCAGCACGTCGCAGACATCCCGGTCCACCTCGCCCGCCATCCGCTCCGCGTCCCCCGGGCGGGTCGTGCGTCGCACGGTGACGGTGGCGCCGAGCGCAGAGACGTGCTTGAGGATGCGCGCGAACCGCCGCGCGGAGAAATAGCCGGCAATGGGATTATAGATGACGATTACACGCCGGCGCATCGGTATGCCCTGGAGGTTCGAGGTGATCACGCTGACAGCTATCCGGCTTCTCGAAAATTCTTGATCGGTGCCATTGAATCACAAGTGACGGTTTGGCGTCATCTTTTTTAAAGTTGCGCGAAAGAATAAGAATAAGCTAGGCAAGAACGTAGCAACAGAATTAGCATGGCACACCTGTTGTTACCATCGACTTTCATAAGACGGCACACGACGGAACATGAACGCGATCGCACCGGGTCGGTTCTGCTTTCGATCCATATTCATCTCGGACGTTCATCTGGGGACCCGCGGGTGCAATGCCGGGATGTTGCTGGATTTCCTGCGCCGCACCGAATCCGACTACCTCTATCTTGTCGGTGATATCATCGACTACTGGCGTCTCCGCAAGACCTGGTACTGGCGCCAGGAGCACAACGACGTCCTTCAGAAGATCCTCCGCAAGGCACGGAAGGGGACCCGGGTCATCTACATCCCCGGAAACCACGACGAGAACTTCCGATCGCTCGCCCAGCACCGGTTCGGAAGCGTGGCGATCCTCTTGGAGGCAATGCATCGCACTGCGGACGGCCGCCGCTTTCTGGTCCTTCACGGCGATCACTTCGACGGCGTCGTCACCTACGCAAAATGGCTCGCGGTCGTCGGTGACAACGCCTACATCTGGGCGCTCAGGGTCAACACCTGGTTCAATTACTGTCGCCGCAAGCTCGGATTTCCATACTGGTCGCTATCGGCGTACCTCAAGCACAAGGTCAAGAATGCCGTCGAGTATATCGGCAACTATGAGCGGGCGGTGGTTGCCGTGGCGCGGCATCGTGGCGCCGACGGCGTCATCTGCGGACACATCCACACCGCCGAGATCCGGGAAATCGACGGCATCCTTTACTGCAATGACGGCGACTGGGTTGAAAGCTGCACCGCCCTGGTCGAGCAAATGGACGGGCGACTGGAGATCCTGAGGTGGGCGGACATGATGGAGCAGCCGGTCCCGGAGCCGATCGGCAGGATGGCGCACGAATCCTCCTCGTCACCGATGCCTGGTATCCTCAGGTCAATGGCGTCGTTCGCACGCTCGAAGCTCTGAGATCGCGCCTGGTCCTATCGGGGCGGGAGGTCCGCTATGTCACGCCGGAGGGCTTCCGCTCCGTTCCCTGCCCGACCTACCCGGAGATCCGCCTTTCCGTTGCGAGCCCGGGCACCATGGGGCAGATCATCGGCGACTTCCGGCCGAACGCCATCCACATCGCGACCGAGGGCCCCTTGGGTCTGTCGGCCCGCAACTGGTGCCGGCGCCATGGGCTTCCCTTCACCACCGCGTTTCACACTCGATTCCCCGAGTACATCCATGCGCGCTGGCGGATTCCGGCTACATGGACCTATGCCTGGCTTCGCTGGTTCCACCGGCCCTCTTCCGGGGTGATGGTCGCCACCCAAAGCATTGAGGACGACCTTGCTGCCCGCGGCTTCCGCAGAATCAGGCGCTGGACCCGCGGCGTCGACACCGCGCTGTTCCGGCCGCGGCCCAAGAACGGGCTCCCGTACCCGCGCCCGATCAGCCTGTTCGTCGGACGGGTTTCGGTCGAAAAGAACATCGAGGACTTCCTGCGCCTCGACATCGACGGCACCAAGGTGGTCGTCGGCGACGGACCGCAGCGCGCCGCACTTCGAGCCCGTTACCCTGACGTGGTGTTCGCGGGCGCGAAGGAGGGCGAGGAGCTGGCGCAGTATTACGCAGCCGCCGACGTGTTCGTGTTTCCGAGCCGCACCGACACCTTCGGCCTGGTCATGCTGGAAGCGCTCGCCTGCGGTGTCCCGGTCGCCGCTTATCCGGTGCCGGGACCGCGCGATGTGCTGGACGGCGCGGGCGCCGGATGCCTGGACGAGGACCTGGGCAGAGCGGTGCGCGCTGCCCTTGGCGTGCCGCCGGAGATC
The DNA here is from genome assembly GCA_016710335.1 of Rhodospirillales bacterium. Taxonomy (NCBI): domain Bacteria; kingdom Pseudomonadati; phylum Pseudomonadota; class Alphaproteobacteria; order Rhodospirillales; species Rhodospirillales bacterium. The sequence goes on along the minus strand of JADJXQ010000024.1, from coordinate 162,117 downwards.
TGCCGCGCGCATGCCGAGCGGTATTCCTGGGACGCCAGCGTCCGCCAGTTCCTCGACAACATCCACGTGTTCCGCTAAGAGGCTCGGCAGCGCTCGGCGGCCCGACTGGTTGTCGCCAAACCGCCATGGTAGTGTCGCCGGCGTTGCAGCCGAGCCCGCTTCAACGCTCCGACAGCGGCGGCACGGGCGCTCGGCTGCGCTTCCGGAAGCCGGGAATGACATCGCTGAAGTCGCTGCTCGCCAACCCGTCCGTGCGCCGGATGCTGTGCTGGATCCTGGCGCAGTATCTGCGGTTCGTGCACGCGACGGGGCGGTGGGCCTATATCAACGAAGAGACGCCGCAACGCTTTTGGGACCAGGGGCAGCCAATGATCGGATGTTTCTGGCACGGGCGTCTGTGGATGATCCCGTGGTCGTGGCGGTGGCCGGGGACGGCGCGGCTGCTGATTTCCGGCCACCGCGACGGCTTGGTCATCGCCGATACCATCCGCTGGCTCGGCTTCAAGGTCGCGACGGGCTCGTCGTCGCGCGGCGGCAAGGCGGCGGTTCGGGAACTGCTCGCAGCGCTCAAAGCGGGCGAAACCATCGGAATAACGCCGGATGGCCCGCGGGGCCCGCGCATGCGCGCCCGGATGGGCGTGATCCGCATCGCCAGCCTTTCGGGCGCGCCGATCGTCCCGGTCAGCTTCGGCGCGCGCCGCCGCCGGATTGTCAACTCCTGGGACCGCTTTCTGGTGGTGTGGCCGTTCAACTCAGGCGTGGTGATCTACGGCAAAGAGATCCGGGTGCCGCGCCACGCCGATGCCGAGGCCCTGGAGCAGGCGCGGAGACGGCTGGAGGAGAGCCTCAACGCGATCACCGTCGAATGCGACCGCATGACCGGACACCACCCTGTCGCGCCGGCCGATCCGGATCCATCGAGCCCGTGAGTGAGTTCGGCCTTTATCGCGCCGCGACCACCCTCGGCGGCCCGCTCATCCGCCTCCACCTGGCCCGCCGGCGAGCGCGCGGGAAGGAGGATCCCGAGAGATTCCGCGAGCGCTTGGGCATCGCAAGCCGTCCTCGGCCCGACGGCCCGCTGACCTGGGTGCACGCCGCCAGCGTCGGCGAGTCGCTGTCGCTGCTGCCGTTGATCGAGCGCCTGCGGGAGCGTCGTCCGGGCGCGAGCGTGTTGATGACCACCGGCACGGTAACTTCCGCCCGCCTGATGGAGGATCGCCTCCCGGCCGGGGCGATCCACCAGTACGCGCCCGTGGACCGTCTCCGCTACGTGAGGCGCTTTCTCGCTCATTGGCGCCCCGACGCCGCGCTGTGGGCGGAATCGGAGTTCTGGCCCAACCTCATCACCGAAACCGCAGCTTGCGGCGCTGCCATGATCCTGGTCCAGGGCCGGATCTCGCCACGTTCCAACGCGCGTTGGCGGGGGCACCGGCCGCTGATCGCGCACATGCTGTCCCGGTTCGCCGTCTCGTTCGCGCAAAGCGAGATCGACGCCGAGCACCTCCAAGACCTCGGGGCGCGCAACGTCGCGTGCCTCGGAAACCTCAAGTTCTCCAAGCCGCCGCTGCCGGTGGACGATGAGGAGCTGGCGCGGATGCGCGGGGCCATCGGCGCGCGACCCTGTTGGCTGGCGGCGAGCACCCATCCGGGCGAGGACGACATTGTCGCCCGGGCTCACCGGCATCTGCAGGCCGCCTTGCCGAACGCGCTCTGCCTGATCGTTCCCCGCCACCCGGAGCGCGGCGCGGCCATTGCCCGGCAGCTGAGCGCGCGAGGGCTGACGGTGACGCGACGCTCGGCTGGGGAGGCCATCACCTCGGCAACGGATGTTCACGTGGGCGACACCATCGGCGAATTGGGCCTGTTCTACCGCCTCGTCTCCATTGCCTTCATCGGCAAGTCGCTGGCCGGCAAGGCCATGGCCAGGAAGTCCATGGCCGGCGGCGGACAGAATCCGCTGGAAGCCGCGCAACTCGGCTGCGCCGTGCTGTTCGGCCCGGACATGACCAACTTTGCAGGCGTGGCGGCCGCGCTGGAAGCCTCCGGCGCGGCTCAGACTGTCCTCGACGACCGGATGCTGGCGACGACGGTGCTGGCGCTGCTGCAGCATGACGACGACCGGGCTCGACGTGCGGCGGCGGCGATAGCGGTCGCCGCCGCCGAGGCGGGCGCGCTCGACCGCGTGGCCGATGCGATCCTGCCGTACCTTTCGCCGCTGTCGCCACCCGGGGCTGTGCCGCATGCGCGCCCCTGACTTCTGGTATCGCCGCGACGCCGTGCTGACGTCACGTCTACTGGCGCCCGTAGCCAAAACCTACGGGCTCGTCGCGGGCTTGCGGATGCGCTCCGTCCGCTCGTGGCGGGCGCCCGTCCCGGTCATCTGCGTCGGCAACCTGGTAGCGGGCGGCGCCGGCAAAACGCCGGTGGCAATGGATATCGGTCAGCGCCTGGCGGCACGCGGCTTCGATGCGCACTTCCTCACCCGCGGCTACGGAGGCACCGCGTCGGGTCCGACCGCGGTCGATGCGGCACGCCATTCCGCCCATGACGTCGGCGATGAGCCGCTTCTCCTCGCCCGGGTGGGGCCGACCTGGGTGGCGCGCGACCGGGCGGCCGGCGCCCGTGCCGCCATCTCCGCTGGCGCCGACGTGCTGGTCATGGACGACGGCTTTCAGAACCCCGCCATCGTCAAGGACTTGGCCCTCATCGTGGTCGATGGCCGCCGCGGCTTCGGCAATGGACGGGTGCTGCCGGCGGGACCGCTGCGGGAGCCGGTTGAACATGGATTGAAGCGCGCCGATGCGGTGGCCATCATTGGCGAGGATACCGCCGGAGTGTCGGCACGGGTGTCACCGCGCCCGGTCCTCCGCGCCCGCCTCGCGCCGCTGGACCTGCCGGCGGCGCTGGCCAAAGGCCGGCCGGTCATCGCTTTTGCCGGAATTGCCGATCCCGACAAGTTTTTTCGCACCGTGCAGGGTCTGGGCTGCCGACTGGTAGGGTCTTACCCCTTTCCGGATCATCATCCTTATGCGGTCGGCGACCTCGCGCCGATCCTCGCTTCGGCAGACAGACAAAGTGCCATCGTGCTGACCACCGCCAAGGACCACGTACGCGTTCCCCAGGAATTTGCGAACCGGGTGACGGTTCTGCCGGTGGTCCTCGTGTGGGACAACGAAGCGGACATCGAGGCACTGCTGGAGGCCGCATTGCGCCATGGCCGGTAAGCCGCGACCCCCGCTGGTGCTCCGCGCGATCTACGGGCTCCAGTCCGTCGCCCTCCGCATCCTGTTCATCGCAGTCCGTCGACTGCCGCTCGATCAGGCCTCGGCGATCGGCGGGTGGCTCGGCCGCCATTTCGGTCCGATGCTCCCTCGGACCCGAATCGCGCGGCTCAATCTGAAACGCGCGTTTCCGGAAAAGTCATCGACGGAGATCGACGCCATCATCCGCGGCATGTGGGACAATATCGGGCGCTTCGCATTGGAATATCCCCACCTGGACCAATTCTGCGGGATCGACGGCGGCGACCGGATCAGTGTGGTGGGGATGGAGTACGTCGATGCGGCCCGCGAGGACGGCGCCGCTGGCATCTTCTTCTCCGGCCACCTCGCGAACTGGGAACTGATGGGCCTCTGCGCGGCAGCTCGCGGCGTTCCCGTCAACCTGATCTATCGCGCTCCCAACAACCCATATTTGGCTTGGCTCTATGACCTGCGCCGCTCCGGAGAGGCCGAGATGCTGCCGAAGGGGTCGGAGGGCGCGCGACGGGCGCTCTTCCTGTTGCGCCGCGGCGCCCACCTCGGCTTGCTGGTCGATCAGAAGATGAACGACGGAATACCGGTGCCGTTCTTTGGCCGCGACGCCATGACCGCCCCGGCGTTGGCTCAATTGGCGCTACGTTACGGCTGCCCGGTGTTCGCTGTGCGGACCGAGCGGCTCGGCGGCGCCCATTTTCGCATCACCGTCCTGCCGCCTCTGACGTTCCAGGATACCGGCGACCGCCGCGCCGACGAGGCGAGAGCGATGCGCGAGGTCAACGCGCTCCTGGAAGCCTGGATCCGCGAACGGCCGGAACAGTGGCTCTGGATCCACCGCCGCTGGCCGGACTAGCCAGCGCGGCCGCCATTCGCGGCGTCAGGCGATGGCGGTGCAGCGGACGTTATGATAGCTCTGGACGACCGGCTGCCAAACTGTGGAATGACGATGAACAAGAACGACGACGGTCCCGACACCAATCCCCATCTCACCAAGAGCGAACGCGAAGACGTGAAGGAGCGCATCCGGCCGCGGGTGCCGATGCTTTACGAAATCATTCGCCAGGAAGGCGAGGCCGAGCTTGGGCGGCCGCTATCCGGATTGTGGTTTTCCGGTATCGCCGCCGGCATTTCGATCGGTTTTTCCATGGTAACGGAAGGTCTGCTGCGGGCCCATCTGCCGGATGCGCCGTGGCGGCCGCTGGTCGACAATCTCGGCTACACGATGGGCTTTCTCCTGGTCATTCTCGGCCGTCAGCAACTGTTCACCGAAAACACCATCACCGCCGTGCTGCCGGTGATGGCGAGTAAGGGCAAGACGACCCTGATGTGCATGCTGCGGCTGTGGGCGATCGTGCTGGCGGCCAATCTGGTCGGCGCCTTCCTGTTCGCGTTGTTCTGTAGCAAGAGCGGCCTGTTCGCGCCGGATGTGGAAACGGCGTTTACCGAAATCGCCCGCCACATGACTGATCTGTCGCCCGGCGACACCTTCTGGCGCGGCATCGTCGCGGGCTGGCTGATCGCGGTTCTGGTCTGGGTGCTCCCCAACTCCAAGGGCAACGAGGTCTTCGTGATTATCCTGATCACCTACGTGATCGCCCTCGGCGAATTCACTCACTGCATCGCCGGCTCAGTGGAGGCGTTCTGGCTGGTCCTCAACAGCGACCTCGGCCCCTTCGACATGTTTTTTGGGTTCTTGTTTCCGACCCTGTTCGGCAACGTGTTCGGCGGCACGGTGCTGTTCGCGATGCTGTCCTACGTACAGGTGCACGAGGAACTATGAGCGCCGCCCGGAGATGACATCGCGGATGAGCGCCACCGTCTCGTTTCGCCCGTACAAGGCGATGAACGAGCCCATGCGCGGCCCTTCGTCCTGGCCGAGCAGGATCTGGTAGAGGGACTGGAACCAGGCGCGGAGGTCTGCGAACGACGGGTGCCTCTTGCCGACCTCGTAGACCTCCGTCTGGATGGCCTCGGCGGAGGCGTCCGCCGGAAGGGCCTCCAGCGTCGCCGCCAGATCCTCCAACGCCGCCGCCTCCTCCGGAGTGGGCGCACGGTAGCGCTTCGCCGGCTTGACGAAGTCCCGGTAGTAGTTGATGGCGTGCCCGACCAGCCGATCGAGCACCGGCGCCGTCTCCGGCTTGGCATCCGGGCAGTAGCGGGCGATGAAGTGCCAGAGCACCGCCTTGTCCTCGGTGTGGCAGACGCTGGCGAGGTTGAGCAGCACATTGAACGAGAGGGTGGCCACCTCGATCGGCGGATGGCCGCCGTGGATGTGCCACACCGGGTTGTTGAGCCGCTCGGCCTCGGTCTGGCCGGGGAAACGCTCGAGCAGGCCGAGGTAGTCGTCCACCGCCCGCGGAATCACGTCGAAGTAGAGCCGCTTCGCTGCCTTCGGCTTCTGGAACATGAACAGCGCCAGGCTTTCGGGCGGCGCATAGCGCAGCCACTCGTCCATAGAAAGGCCATTGCCGCGGGATTTCGAGATTTTCTCGCCGTTGTCATCGAGGAACAACTCATAGGCGAAGCCGGCCGGCGGGCGGGCGCCGAGGATGCGACAGATGCGCCCCGACAACGTCGCCGAGTCGATCAGGTCCTTGCCGTACATTTCGTAGTCCACGTCGAGCGCTGCCCACCGCATCGCCCAGTCCGCCTTCCACTGCAGCTTGCAGCGACCGCCGGTGACGGGTGTTTCGCAGCTTACGCCGTCGTCCCGCTCATAGGTGATGGTCCCGGCCGCGGGGTCGTGGGCGACGACCGGAACCTGCAGCACTCGGCCGCTCTCCGGGCACACCGGCAGGAACGGGCTGTACGTGGCGCGCCGCTCCGGCCCCAGGGTCGGCAGGATGGTCTGCTTGACGGCCTCGTAGTGGCGCAGCACCTGTATCAGCATCGCGTCGAAGCGGCCGCTCCGGTAGCACTCGGTGGCGCTCACGAACGTGTAGTCGAAGCCGAAGGCGTCGAGAAAGGCGCGAAGGCGCGCATTGTTGTGGTGGCCAAAGCTTTCGTGGGTGCCGAAAGGATCGGGAATGGTGGTCAGCGGCTTGCCGAGGTGGGCGACCATCGCCTCCCGGTTGGGCACGTTGTCCGGCACCTTGCGGAGCCCGTCCATGTCGTCGGAGAACGCGAACAGGCGGGTCGGCAGGTCGCTCAACGTCGCGAATGCATGGCGCACCATGGAGGTGCGGGCGACCTCGCCGAACGTCCCGATGTGCGGCAGCCCCGACGGCCCATACCCGGTCTCGAACAGCACGTAGCCCTTGTCCGGTCTCTGGTCCGGTCCCCTGTCGGACTTCGTGTCGCCGAGCCGCTTCAACAGCGCCCGCGCCTCCGCGAACGGCCAGGCGTTGCTGGCGTGGGCGAGTGCTTGGAGGTCGTCATCAATGGCGAGCGGCGTTGCGGCCGCGGCTGGGCGTGCGATTGAGGTCATTGTCCGGGGCCGTTGATCCAGAGGGATCGCGAGCGGTCTACATTAAGCCTCGCCAATGCGCAACTGCCAGTCGTGCGGGATCTCGATCATCGACCGGCGGCGCGGATGGTTCCGTGGCATGCGCTCATCGACGAGCGATGTAGAGCTTGCCGAGTCCGTTGAGGGCTGCATGAAGGGCGACGAACTGCTCGGTGAACGTCCGCCGGCCGAGCTTCGGATCGACCCGTCGCAGGTCTTCGAGGATGGCGGCCAGGGATCGGCGCCCGTCGATCCGCGCCACGATTGCCCCCCCTAGCGGCGGGAAGGGCCGGCGGATCGTGATCCCGTCGACCGACGCAGAAATGGCGGCGCCGGTCGTAGCCGCTCCTGGGGCCGTTGGTTCCAGATCGCGCAGGACGGGGATGGCGGATAGGTCCCGCGGATCGGGCGGCGCTACCGGATTGTCGGCAGCGACCGCGTAGAACACGTGCTTGCGCATGTTGCCGGCCAGGAGTTCGGCGAAGGCGCAGCGCTCGAGCCACGGCAGCCGCGCGACACGCGCCAGGAGCGCGGCATCGCTCAGGTAGCTCGCCGGGTCGTAGAAAGCAGGCTCGATGAATGCGGTGATGCGGAGCCCCGCTCCGGCGGCCAGTGCGGCAATCTCCGGCACCAGGTAGGCGCGGTCACGTTCATGAAGCAGGAGGTCGTAAAGGCCGGCATCGCCATGCCGCAGATGATCCTGCACGAATGGGTTGCGGCGGAGCCAGTTGCTTTCGGGAAGCTGGCGGAGCAGGCGGTGCGCCAGATCCAGCCGTTGCCGAGGCGCGTCTCCGCCGGCAACCATCGCCATCATCCGCTGAACCGGGTAGACGCCGGTCCGCCCGAGCTCCCCGTATAGCATCAGCCCGATGCCGCCGCCGGGCGCGAGCATGCTGGTGAGCGTCTTGAGCCCGGCCGCCGGCTCGGCCAGATGGTGCAGAACGCCGCAGCAATCCACGTAGTCGAACCGGCCGAGCCCGGCCGCCGGCGCATCGATGATCGAGCCGGTCACAAAACGGATGTTGGCGAGCCCGCGAGCGGCGGCCCGCGCTTCGGCAATGCGGCGGCTGGCCTTCGACACGTCAAGATAGACGACCTCTGCCGCCGCGCCGCGATCGGCCAGTTGCTGTCCCAGCATGATCGTCGCATCGCCGGTGCCGCCGCCGGCGATAAGGGCCCGGAACGGCTTCTTGAAGTCGCGGGCGCCGCCGAACACGTAGTAGTTCAGCTCATCCAGATGGCTCGGCGAACCGGTCACCAAGCGCCGCGCCTCGTCAGCGGGATCCCGCGGCGGATACGGGAACGCCTCGTATTGCTCCCTGACTGGATCCCGGTCCATGTGCGTGCCTCTCGCTCAAGCTCGAATGCTGCAATGCAAACTCAACTTTTGCTGCAACGCAGCAGGTGCTACACACTACGGTAGCTGCCGAGGAGGGCGAGCCCTTGAACAAGATGCTCGAAAACCGGACGTTCGACGAAATCCGGGTTGGCGACACTGCCAGCGTGACCCGCGCGCTCCGCCTCGACGACGTCGAGACTTGGGCCGCCGTGACCGGCAATGTCAACCTGACCTATATTGCCCACTTGAATCACTTGCCGGGCAGTCTGGAAGAGGCGGGCGCCAGCGGCATGTGGGGCGCGACGCTGTTGTCGACGCTCATTGGGATGCAGCTTCCGGGGCTCGGCTCCATCACCAAGTCCTTCCAGATCGAATTCCGCCACAAACTGGCGGTCGGCACCCAGGTGACGGCGACGGTGATCGTGGTCGATAAGCGGGAGGAAACCGGCGTGGTGATCCTGGATTGCCGCTGCGCCGACCCGGCAGGCCGCGAACTTCTGGTCGCGACCGCGGAGATCCTGGCGCCGAGGGAGAAGGTCCGCCAGCCTATCCAGGATCTGCCGTTGGTCCAGCTCCGCCGCAAGGACCGCTTCCGCGCCCTGATCGAAAGGTCTGAAGCGCTGGATCCGCTGGCCACCGCCGTTGTCCACCCGTGCAGCGAGGACGCCCTGGTCGGCGCGGTCGAGGCCGCCGAACGCAATCTCATCACCCCTATCCTGGTCGGCCCCGAACGCAAGATCCGCGCCATCGCCGAGAGCGCCGGAATCGACATCACGCCCTATCGGCTGGTGCCGGCTGAGCACAGCCACCACGCCGCCGAGCTGGCCGTGGAGCTGGTACGCTGCGGCAACGCCGTGAATCTGATGAAGGGCAGCCTGCACACCGACGAACTGCTGCATGCCATACTGAAAAAGGGCGCCGGGCTCAGGACCGAGCGGCGGCTCAGCCATTGTTTCTGCCTTGCCGTTTCCACCTACGAGCGGCCGATCATGCTGACCGACGCCGCCATCAACATCGCCCCGGACCTCGTGATCAAGCGCGACATCTGCCAGAACGCGATCGAGCTCGCCCAGGCCATCGGCTACGAACAACCGAAAGTTGCCATTCTCGCCGCGGTCGAGACGGTCGATCCGGCCATGCCCGCCACAATAGACGCGGCGGCACTCTGCAAAATGGCCGACCGTGGCCAGATCACCGGCGGCATCGTCGATGGTCCGCTCGCCTTCGACAATGCCGTCGACCTCGACGCGGCGCGAACCAAGGGCATCGTCTCCCCGGTCGCCGGCATGGCCGACATTCTCGTGGTTCCCGACCTCGAAGCCGGCAACATGCTGGCCAAGCAGTTGACATTCATGGCCGATGCAGAGGCGGCGGGCCTCCTGCTCGGCGCCCGCGTGCCGGTAGTTCTGACCAGCCGCGCCGACAGCGCCGAGACCCGGCTCGCCTCGTGCGCGCTCTCGGTGCTGATGGCCGACGCTCAGCGCCGCGGCAGGGCGATGCTGAAGGCGGCTGCGGAGTAGCGGCGGTGACCGATGCCATCCTGGTCATAAACGCCGGTTCTTCCAGCATCAAGTTCGCAAGCTACGCCGCCGACACCGGCGCAGCGGAGCCGCGGCTGCTCGGCAAAGGCAAGATCGAGCGCCTGCGCGGCGAGCCACAATTCGCATGCGAAAACGCCGCCGGCCAGCGCGTCGGCGAGCACCGCTGGCCGGCGGCGATCTCCCACACCGACGCGCTTGCCTACATCTTCCAGTGGATCGAGGACCATGCCGGCGGGCTTCGCATCATCGCCGCCGGCCACCGCGTCGTGTTCGGCGGCGCGTCGTACCAGGGGCCGACGCTGCTCGATGATCGGATCGTCGACGGTATCTCGGCGCTGGTTCCGTTCTTTCCGCTGCACCTGCCCCACAACATCGCGGCGATCCGGGCCTTGGCGGAAGAGCACCCGCACTTGCCGCAAGTCGCGTGCTTCGACAACACCTTCCATGGCACCCTGCCGCGGGTCGCGCAGCTCTTCGCCCTGCCCCGGCACATGACCGAGCGCGGCATCCGCCGTTACGGCTTCCACGGTCTGTCCTACGAATACATCGCCCGCAAGCTGCCGGAGGTCTGCCCGGAGGCGTCGCGGGTCGTCGTCGCTCATCTCGGCAGCGGCGCCAGCATGTGCGCGATCCGGGACGGGCGCAGCATCGACAGCACCATTGGCTTCAGCGGGCTCGACGGCCTGCCCATGGGCACCCGTCCGGGCGCGCTTGATCCCGGGGTCCTGCTCTACTTCATGCAGGCGCTGGGTATGGACGCGGCGGCCATCGAGCGGCTGCTCTACAACGAATCCGGCCTGCTCGGCGTGTCCGGCATCAGCAACGACATGCGCACCCTGCTCGCCAGCAACGATCCCCGCGCCGCCGAGGCGATTGACCTCTTTGTCTACCACATCGCCAAGCACCTGGGCGCGCTCGCGGCGGTGCTCGAGGGCCTCGACGCCATCGTGTTTACCGCCGGCATCGGCGAGCACGCCGCCGAGATCCGCGCCCGAGTCTGCCGCCGCGCCGCCTGGCTCGGCGTTCGTCTCGACGCCGCCGCCAACAACACCGCCAACACTCCCGCTGACGCCACTCCGGGCGTCACCCCCAGCGCCACTGCAGGTTTCCGAATCAGCGAGCCCGACAGTCCCGTCTCGGCGTGGGTCATACCGACCGACGAGGAACGGATGATCGCCCTCCACACCGTGTCGGCGATCGTCGGGGGTCGTTGAACCGTCGCGTCACCGCCGGCGCATGTGTGTGGGCGGCTGACTATCACGTCATCCGTTGACGCGGGCGCTCTACGGCTGCATAGGAGTGACTCGAAGGGAGGCGACATGCTGGCGGCATCGGCACCGTTCAACGCCTTGCGCGATTTTTTCCGGATGGAGGCCGCCGGCGGCATCCTGCTCGTCATTGCCGCGGCAATCGCCGTCGTCGTCGCCAACTCCGCAGCCGCACCCGTCTACCAGGCGTTCCTCGATCTGCCGGTGCAAATCCGCGTCGGCGCCGTCGATCTCCACAAGCCGCTATTGCTGTGGATCAACGACGGCCTGATGGCGGTGTTTTTCTTTCTGGTCGGGCTGGAGGTCAAGCGGGAGTTCCTGGAGGGCGAACTGTCGACGACGTCGCAGGCGATGCTGCCCGGCGTCGCGGCCATCGGCGGCATGGCCGTCCCGGCGCTGATCTACGTGGTGATTAACCTCGGGGCGCCGATGAATCTCAATGGCTGGGCGATTCCCGCCGCCACCGACATCGGCTTCGCACTCGGCATCCTGGCGCTGCTCGGCCGTCGGGTGCCGCTGTCGCTGAAAATCCTCCTCACCGCCATCGCCATCTTCGACGACTTGGGCGCCATCATCATCATCGCGACGTTCTACACGGCACAACTTTCCGTGGAAGCCCTGGGCGTCGCCGGCCTTGCCATAGCGGTGCTGGTAGCCCTCAATCTGTTCGGCGTCACCCGCACTTCCCCCTACATCGTAATCGGCGCCGTCATGTGGGTCGCGGTGCTGAAGTCGGGCGTCCACGCCACCCTCGCCGGCGTCGTACTGGCCATGACCATACCGCTTCGCACCACGGATGCCCACGGCCATTCCCCCCTCAAGCACCTGGAGCACGAATTACACAGGTGGGTGGCGTTCGGTGTCCTGCCGATCTTCGCTTTCGCCAACGCAGGCGTCTCGTTCGCCGGCATCGGTCTTGAGAGCCTGTTAGAGCCGGTGACGCTAGGGATTGCTGCCGGCCTGTTCATCGGCAAGCAGATCGGCGTGTTCGGGTGTTTCTGGCTGATGATCCGCCGCGGCTTCGCCAGCATGCCCGACGGCGCCACGTATCTGCACCTCTATGGCGTGGCGCTGTTGTGCGGCATCGGCTTCACCATGAGCCTGTTCATCGGCGGCCTCGCCTGGGAGCACGCCCAGTTCGACGCGCCGGTCCGCCTCGGCGTCATCACCGGCTCGCTCCTGTCCGCCGTCACCGGCTTTCTGGTGCTGCTACTCGCGCGCAAGCCGAGGCCCGTGGCCGCCGAGCCGGCGCCGCAGCCATAGGGTGGATCAGGGCGAAGCCCGTCATTCCGCCGTCCGGCCTAGAGGCGGCGTGGATCTCGCGCCGCCACATCGCATTGCGCGTATGGCTCGGCGCCGCCGACACGGCATGCTTGCCCTTGCCACGAGCGGTTGCTACACGAAGCGCGCGCTCGCGCCGAGCGTCCCCGCCCCCTGTCGGAGCTCTCAAAGCCGTGCTGCAGCGCCTCTACGACTGGACCATGCGGCTTGCCGCCCACCGCCATGCGCTCCTGGCGCTGGCGGCGGTGTCGTTCATCGAAAGCTCGGTGTTTCCGATCCCGCCGGACGTGCTGTTGATTCCGATGGTGCTGGCGGCGCGCGACCGGGCTTGGCTCTATGCGACGGTATGCACCATCGCTTCGGTTCTCGGCGGGGCAGCCGGCTATGGCATCGGCTATTTTCTTTTCGAGGAGTTGGGCCGGCCACTGCTCGAGTTCTACCACTACGGCGACCAGTTCGAGACGTTCCGCGACCAGTACAACGCGTGGGGGGCGTGGATCGTGGCCGGCGCCGGCGTGACGCCGTTCCCCTACAAGGTCATCACCATCGCCAGCGGCGTCACCGCCCTCGATCCCACCACCTTCATGGTCGCCTCGATCCTGTCCCGCGGCGCCCGCTTCTTCCTGGTGGCGGCGTTGCTGTGGTACTTCGGCCCGCCGATCCGCAAGTTCATCGAGAATCACCTGGGCATGGTGGTCACCGTGTTCTTCGCCCTGCTGTTCGGCGGCTTCGTGGCGATCCGCTTTCTCTAGCGCAACCGCCGCCGGGTGGAGACTATGCTGAAGCGACTTCACGATCCCGACAGGCTGGTGCCGCTGGCGCTGTTGACGGCCTCCGCCGCGGCGCTTGCGGCAGCGTTCGCGGGCGAGCACCTTTTCGGGCTCCAGCCCTGCATTCTCTGCCTCTATGAGCGCGTTCCCTACGCGGTCGTGTTGGTGCTCGCGGGCCTGGCCCTGTTCCTGCCGGTGGACCGGCGCCATCGCGCGTTCATGGTGGCGGCATGCGGGATCGTGTTCGCAGCGGCCGCGGGCTTGGCGGTATACCACGTCGGCGTCGAGCAGCACTGGTGGTCGGCGATCGCCGGATGCGCCGGCGCACTTCCGGAGACCATGACCATCGAGTCCCTTAAGGCCGAAATTTCGGCGCCTTCGCCGCGCAAGCCGTGCGACGAAGTGGACTGGCGGCTGTTCGGCATCTCGCTCGCCGGCTACAACGCCATTGCGTCCGCCGTCCTGGCGGCGGCGTCTTTCGCCGGCGCCCGCTTGCTGTTCAGCGAGCAACGCCGGAGCCGGCGCTCGGCATTCTGAGCGACAAAATGATCAAGTCGAAGCGGTGGGTCTGCTATAGGCCGATGTTTCACTCGCCTCCCGAACTGTCCCGAGGGTAAGCCATGTCGTCTGTCATCCGCCGCGCGCTTATTTCCGTCTCTGACAAGATCGGCCTCGCGACGCTCGGGCATTTTCTCTCGGAGCGGCAAGTGGAGATCCTCTCGACCGGCGGGTCGGCGGAAACGCTGCGCCACGCCGGCGTGCCGGTGGAGGACGTGTCGGACTACACCGGCTTTCCGGAGATCATGGACGGCCGCGTCAAGACCCTGCACCCGAGGATCCACGGCGGGCTCTTGGCCGTCCGTGGCAACGCGACGCACGAGGCGGCGATGGCTGCACACGGCATCGGCGCCATAGATTTGCTGATCGTCAACCTTTACCCGTTCGAGGCCACGGTCGCCCGCGGCGCCGACTTCGAAGATTGCATCGAGAACATCGACATCGGCGGCCCGGCCCTGATCCGCGCCGCCGCCAAGAACCACGCGTTCGTGACGGTGATCGTCGATCCCGCCGACTACGAGCCGCTGATGGCGGAGATGACCGCGGGCGACGGTGCGACCACGCCGGAGTTGCGACGACGGCTGGCGGCCAAGGCCTACGCTCGCACCGGCGCGTATGACGCCGCCATCGCCGCCTGGTTCAACGGCGTGCTCGCGACGCCGTTCCCCGAGCACCTTGTGTTCGCCGGCGCGCGCAAGCAGATGCTGCGCTACGGCGAAAATCCGCACCAGAGCGCCGCGTTCTACGTCTCCGCTGCGGCGCGACCGGGAGTTGCCTCCGCCACCCAAATCCAGGGCAAGGAACTCAGCTTCAACAATCTCAACGACACGAACGCGGCGTTCGAGCTTGTCGCCGAGTTCGAGCAGCCGGCGGTCGCCATCATCAAGCACGCCAACCCGTGCGGCGTTGCGGTCGCCGAGACATTGCAGGGCGCCTACGCGAAGGCGCTGGCGTGCGATCCGGTCAGCGCCTTCGGGGGGATCATAGCCGTAAACCGGCCGCTCGACCGCGCCACCGCCGCCGAGATCGCCAAGCTGTTCGTCGAGGTGATCATCGCCCCGGAGCTGGACGAGGACGCCCGCGCCTTGCTCGCGACGAAGAAAAACCTGCGGGTGCTGGCCGCCGGCGGCTTACCCGACCCGGCCGAGACGGCGTTGACCTTGCGTTCCCTCGCGGGCGGCTACCTCCTGCAAAGCCGCGACGACGCCGTGACGGCGGGCGAGCTCAGGGTGGTCACGAAGCGTGCGCCGACCAACGCCGAGATGGCCGACCTGGACTTCGCGTTCCGTGTCTGCAAGCACGTCAAGTCCAATGCCATCGTCTACTGCAAAGGCGGCGCCACCGTTGGCATCGGGGCCGGCCAGATGAGCCGGGTCGATTCGGCCCGCATCGCCGCGGTCAAGGCCGAGGATGCCCGCAAGGCCGCAAAGGAGCCACTGCCGCGGACTGACGGATCGGTGGTCGCCTCCGACGCCTTCTTCCCGTTCGCCGACGGCCTGCTCGCCTGCATCGAAGCCGGCGCCACGGCGGTGATCCAGCCCGGCGGCTCTGTGCGCGACGACGAGGTCATCGCCGCCGCCGACGACAACAACATCGCCATGGTCTTCACGGGAATGCGGCATTTCTGCCATTAAGTTTTTAAAGTGCTCTTGACGAAAGGCCGTCGGCGCGATGCCGTCGGCGACCAGATCCTCGCGAAGGTTTTCGCGAAGCCGGCGGGTCCGCAGAATTGCCGCTCAGCCGAGCCGGTCGAGGCGGAGGCGGTGGCGCTCGTCGGTGAGGCGCAACGCTGTTGCGAAGGTGGCCAGCAGCACGCCGGAGCCGGTGGCGCCGGCGATCAGGAACATGATGACGAGCTGGTACTTGACCGCCTCGGCGGGATCGACGCCGGCGAGGATCTGGCCGGTCATCATCCCGGGCAGGAACACGACGCCGGCCGCGGCCATGGAGTTGATGATCGGCATGAAGCCGCTCCGGAGCGACTCCCGCAGTGCCGGACGCAGCGCGTCCCACCGGGCGGCGCCCAGCATGAGTTGCGCCTCGATGGCAGCGCGCTCGCGCACCATCGTAGTTGTGAGAGTGTTGAGGCCGAGGCTGATGCCGGTCATCGCATTGCCCAACACCATGCCGAACAGGGGTATGGCGTACTGCGGATGATACCACGGCGTCGGCTGCACGACGACGGCGAGAGCAAACACGGCGACGAGGAACCCCGCGAGGCTCATGGCGCCGCCGCCGATGCCGTAAGACCACCAGCCGGCAATATTGCGGGACTGGCGGGCGCGGATCTCGTGCGCCGCGAACAGCGCCATCACCGACATCACCAACGCC
The DNA here is from genome assembly GCA_016710335.1 of Rhodospirillales bacterium. NCBI lineage: Bacteria > Pseudomonadati > Pseudomonadota > Alphaproteobacteria > Rhodospirillales > Rhodospirillales bacterium. The sequence continues at coordinate 146,327 of JADJXQ010000024.1, read as the reverse complement.
GTCAGCGACGGCGAGACCAGCGCGAAAAGCCCCTCCAGCACAAGCCCGACGAGCAGCAGCTGGACCACCATGCGCGCCGCCGCCACGGTCAGTTGGCGCTCGAGACGGAGGTCCAGCCACAGCGACAGGCCGCCGTTGATCAACAGCAGCAGGGCCGCAAGCACTACATCAAGCGCGTCGAGTGTGACGTAGGAGGTCACGATGGCGGCGCACCACGTTCGGCGATGCCTTCCGCGATCCGGCCGCCGCACATGGTCAGGATGCGGAAGGCGAGGCGCTCTGCCTGACCGCGGTCGTGGGTCACCAGGATGACGGCGGCACCGCCCGCAAGCCGCTCGCGGACCAGCGCTTCCACTGCGGCGGCACTGTCGGGATCGAGCGCCGCGGTCGGCTCGTCCAGCAGCAGCACCGGCGGCTTCAGGCTGAGCGCCCGAACGAGGGCAAGACGCTGTTTTTCGCCGGTTGAGAGGCGGGAGACGGGCCACGCGAGCACATCATCGGAGAGCCCGAGGCGGCGGGCGAGGTGCCGCGCTTCATCGTGATCCCGGACGTGCTCGCCGACGCTTTCCGCCCACCAGCCGGACTCCGCCGGGAGGTAGACCACCTGTCGGCGCCATGAGGGACCGGCGATGGCGCTACGCGGCCGACCGTCGAGCACGACCTCGCCCTGGTTCGGGTCGAGGTCGGCGATCGCGCGGAGCAGGAGGGTCTTGCCGGCGCCGGACGGACCCATGATCGCGACGCCATCGCCTCCATCCACGCATACGGTCGCAGGCTCGATGCCGGGACGGCGCAAGTCCCGCACGGTCAGCATGATTACTCCCGCACGTCGCGGACGGGCAGCAACAGTGCCATGCCGGCGACCAGGAACACCAGGATGGTGGCCATGCCGGCCCGCTGGCTTCCTGTCCAGCCGGTGACCGTCGCCACAACGAAGGGTCCCAAAAAGGCGGTCGCCTTGCCCGAGAACGCGTAGAGGCCGAACATCTCGGTGCGCAAGTGCTTGGGCGCGAGGCGCGCCATGAACGAGCGGCTGGCAGACTGGGCGGGGCCGAAAAAGATACCGATCGGCGCGCCGAGGAACCAGAACCAGGCCTTCTCCTCGACCAGCAGCAGGCCGACGGCCAGGACGATGATTGCCGCGACCGAGATCAGGATGGTGCGCTTGGCGCCGATCCAGTCGTCGACCCAGGCGAACGCGGCGGCGCCGAGGCCGGCGGTGACGTTGAGAGCAATGCCGAACAGCACGATTTCGTCCAACGCCATACCGAACTGTCCGGCCGCGTAAATGCCTCCGAAGATGAACAGCGTGTTGAGGCCGTCCGTGTAGATCATGCGGGCAAAGAGGTAGAGGGCGATCTGGCGGTAGGAGCGGATGCGCCGGAGGGTCGCGATCAAGGTGCGGAGGCCGCCGCGCGCCGCCGCCGCCAGACCGACGCCGGTCGCTTGGCCGTCCGGGGTGAACAGGAACAGCGGGATGGAGAACACCGCCATCCACGCGGCGACCAGCAGCGGCGTGGCGCGCACGTGCTCCCACGCTTCCGTGTCGAGGCCGAGAGCGGGCCGGTCCGCCTGCACAAACGCCGTCAGGCTGAGCACCAGAAGCATGACACCGCCGGCGTAGCCAAGTCCCCAGCCCCAGCCCGACAGGCGACCGATCTTGCCGCGGGGCGCCAGGTTCGGCAGCATGGCGTTGTAGAACACCATCGCCGTCTCGAACGCGACATTGCCGATGGCGACGAAGGCGAGCGCCCACAGCATCGAAGACGGATCGCCGCGGGTGAACCAAAGCAAAGCGACGGCGGCTACGCAGACCACCGTGGAGGCCAGCAGCCATGGTTTCTGCCGCCCGATCTGATCGGCGATGGCGCCGAGCAGCGGGCTGGAGATCGCCACCAGAAGCGCAGACGCACTCAGCGCGTTGCCCCACAACTCGGTGCCGGTCACCGGATCCGGCGCCACGACCTTGGTGAAGTAGGTGGCGAACACGAAGGTGATGATGATCGTCGGGAACCCCTGCGTCGCCCAGTCGTAAAGGCACCAGGACGCGAGCGCGAGGCGGCCAGGTCCGTGTTCAACGCTGGTTTTTGTCAGAGCGCTTATCAACAGCCGGTCCCTGTTCCGGTACTCATGACGATCGGCTCACCGGCGGTGCCTTATTATCCTCACCCGGGCCCTCTCCCGCGAACGGGAGAGGGAGGGATCCGCGGAAGGGTGAGAGCGAGGGTGAGTGGCGCAGCCTTCAGGCGGCAACCAGGGTGCCGACCTGTCGGCTCGCCACCGTGAGCATCGACAGATCGAGCGGCCCTGACGCCTCCAGCTCGCCGAGCAGCACTCGCACTCTCTCGACCGCTGCGGCCCGGTTCTCCGTCCACGCCGAGATGGCGCCGTCCCCGGCCTTGCCGACCGTATCCAGCACGTGGACGGTCAGCGCGCACTGATGGTTGTAGAGCTCCTCGATGATCGCCGAGACGGCCAGCTTCTGCCAGTGGCTCATGGCGGAGATCTTCTCGGCCTGGTAGCGAAGCCACCCGAGGCCGAGGGACTCGCCCAAAGCGAAGTTCAAGCGCGCCACGTCCTCGACGGCGATGCCGCGCGCCGCTGCGATGCGGACGATGTCGCACGCCGACGGCATGGCGATCAGGTAGGCGATCTGGCGCGCCAAGTTCTCCGGCACGCCTCTTTCGGTGTATCGCCCGACCCGATGAAGGATACGGCCGTTCATCTCCTCCGGCAGGACAGAGTCGATGCAGGTGGCGAGGGCGGCGACCGGTTGCTTATAGGCGCCCACGTTGCGGGTGATGTCGATGGGGCTACCGCCGTTGCGGAGGAACCACATGGTCCCGCGCTCGATCAGACGCTGGGCGTCGCGGTGGAGCGTCGACTGCGCGTCCGCCGGCACCAGGTTGTCGAGAGCTTCGATCTGCACCCAGACATCGCGAAGCCCGAACACGTCGCGGGTAATGATGTAGGCGCGAGCGACGTCGACCGCCGGCATTCCAGATTTGTCGGAGATCTCGGTCACGAACGTGCCGCCGACGCGGTTGATCAGGCTGTTGGTGATCGAGGTGGCGATGAGCTCGCGCCGCAAGATGTGACCGCGAATGCGCTCCCGCTGCCCGTTCTGGATGGGCGTCGGGAAATAGCGGACGACGTCCTCGGCCAAATGACGATCGTCCGGTAAGTCGGATTCTAGCACCTTGTCGTAGAGCCACAGCTTGCAGTAGGCGAACAGCACCGCGATTTCGGGCCGCGTCAAGCCTTGACGTGCCGCGATACGTTCGGCCAGGGCGTCGTCCTCCGGCAGGAACTCAACCTCACGGTCGAGGCGACCCTGGCGTTCGAACATGCGCATCAGCCGCGTCTGGTTCTCCAGCGCCGAAAATCCTTCGTCCTTGATCAGGGTGATGGCCTGGGATTGCAGGTAGTTGTCCCGCAGCACCAAAGCGGCGACCTCATCGGTCATCTCGGCAAGCAGCCGGTTCCGCTGCTTTTCGGTCATGTCGCCGTCTCTCACGGCGGACCCGAGCAGGATCTTGATGTTGACTTCGTGGTCGGAGCAGTCGACTCCGGCCGAGTTGTCGATGAAGTCGGTATTGATGCGCCCGCCGGCCAGCGCGTACTCGATGCGGCCATTCTGCGTGAAGGCGAGGTTGGCGCCCTCGCCGACGACTTGGCAGCGAAGCTCGCGGCCGTCGATGCGCACCGCATCGTTGGACCGGTCGCCCGCGTCGGTGTCGCTCTCATAGCTCGCCTTGACGTAAGTGCCGATGCCGCCGAACCACATCAGCTCGACCTCAGCCCGAAGCATGGCGCGGATCAGGTCATTCGGCCTGACATGGTCGGACCCGAGCCCGAAGCGCTCGCGGATTTCGGGGGACACATTCAGGGTCTTGGCGCGGCGGTCGAAAATGCCGCCGCCCTGGGAGATCAGGTTGTGGTCGTAGTCGCTCCAGCTCGAGCGCGGCAGCGCGAACAGGCGCTGGCGCTCCTTCAGGCTGACCGCCGGATCGGGGTCGGGGTCCACGAAGATGTGCAGATGGTTGAACGCACCCAACAATTTGATGCACGGCGACAACAGCATGCCGTTGCCGAACACGTCGCCCGACATGTCGCCAACCCCGACCACGGTGAACGGCTCCGCCTGGATGTCCTTGCCCATCTCCCGGAAGTGCCGCTTGACCGACTCCCAGGCTCCGCGGGCGGTGATGCCCATTGCCTTGTGGTCGTAGCCCTGGCTGCCGCCCGAAGCAAAGGCGTCGTCGAGCCAGAACCCGTACTCCTTGGAGACGCCGTTGGCGATGTCCGAGAAGGTCGCGGTGCCCTTGTCGGCGGCGACCACCAGGTAGGGGTCGTCGTCGTCACGGCGAACCACATCCTCGGGCGGCACCACTTGGCCGCCGACCCGGTTGTCGGTCAGGTCGAGGATGCCGCGGATCAGCGACTTGTAGCATTCGATACCTTCGGCCTGAATGGCTTCGCGGTCGCCAGTCGCCGGCGGCCGCTTGACGATGAAGCCGCCCTTCGAGCCCACGGGCACGATGACGACGTTCTTGACCATCTGCGCCTTCATCAGGCCGAGGATCTCGGTGCGGAAGTCCTCCCGCCGGTCGGACCAGCGGATGCCGCCGCGGGCCACCTTTCCGCCGCGCAGGTGGATGCCCTCCATGCGCGGTGAGTAGACGAAAACCTCCACCATCGGCCGCGGCAGCGGCAGTTCGGCGACGGCGCGGCTGTCGATCTTGAACGACAGATACGGCTTGGGAGCGCCGTCGGCGCCCCGCTGGAAATAGTTGGTGCGCAGCGTCGACTGCACCGCATTAAAGAAGCGCCGCAGGATCCGGTCCTCGTCGGCGCTTTCCACATTTTCGAGCCCTGCGTTGAGCGCTTTGGCAACGGCCTCGACTTTCTGCTCGCGCCCCGTCTCGATGGCGGGATCGAACATGGTCTTGAACAGGTCGACCGTCAGTCGGGCCAAGGAGGCGTTGTTGAGAAGGGCGTCCTGCATGTAGCTTTGGGAGAACGCGATGCCGGCCTGCCGCAGGTAGCGGGAATAGGCGCGGATCACCGTAACCTCGCGGGCGGACATGCGCGCTTCGAGAACGAGGCTGTTGAACCGGTCGCTCTCGGCGTTGCCGCACCAGACGTTGAGAAACGCCTGTTTGAATGAATCTCGGATCGCCGCCATGTCGATCGGCTGGCCGCTCCGGGTCTCCAGCCCGAAATCGTGGATCATCACCAGGCGGACGTCGCTGTTGGGGATCGGTACGGCGTAGGGGATCTCGTCGATCACCCGGAGCCCGAGATGCTCCAGCATCGGCAAGACTTCCGAGAGGATGATCGGCTGTTTCGGACGGTACACCTTGAAACGCATACGATGCTCGGCGACCTCGAACGGCCGATACAGGGTCATCTCGATCTCGTGAGTCACCATCAGTATTTCGATGCGCTCGATGTCGGCGACCGCCTCGTCGGCATTGAACTCCGCTTGGTAGCCGGGCGGGAAGGCGTCGCAATAGCGCTGAAAGAGAATGTGCCCCTCCTCTTCGCCGTGAGCGGCGATGAGCGATCCCTTGAGGAGATCCGACCAGGTGCGGGTCGCGTCGACGATCTGCGCTTCCAGCTCGCTCGCCTCGTATTCCGGGATCTGCCCGGTGACGGTGCGGATGATCATGTAGAGACGGGCGAGCGGCGAGTCGCCGACCTCCGAATACTGGGACATCACCTCGCCATTGAACGCCCGCTCGAGGATGGTCTGAATGGTGAGGCGGAGCTGGGTGTTGTAGCGGTCGCTCGGGACGTAGACCAGGCAGGTGACGTAACGCTCGTAGTCGTCCCGGCGAATGAACAGCGCCGCCTTCTGCCGATCCTGCAGATTGTGGATGCCGACGGCGGTGCGGTAGAGGTGCTCGTAGTCGACCTGGAACAGTTCGTCCCGCGGAAACGTCTCCAGAATATTGAGAAGCGCCTTGCCGTCGTGGCTCCTCGGCTCGAAGCCGGCGCGCTCGATCGCCTTTTTGACGCGGCTCCGCAGCAGCGGAATGGCCATCGGCGACTGAGTGTAGGCGGACGAGGTGAACAGCCCGACGAACATGCGATGGCCGACCACGCGGCCTTCCGCGTCGAACAGCTTGATGCCGATGGCGTCCATCGGCACGGTGCGGTGGACGGTCGACCTCAGATCCGTCTTGGTCAAGACAAGGAGCTGGCGCTCGACCACGAACATGCGAAGCGCCCGCGGCAGCACACTTGCGTCCACCGCCTCGTCGAACACGAAGACGGCCGGGTCGCGGAGAATGCCGAGGCCGGAGCCCTCGACGATCGAGATCTTCGGCGCGTCGCCGCCGCCCTCAATGCGGTATTCCCGGTATCCCAGCAGCGTGAAATGCTCCTTATAGAGCCACTCCAGGAACTCGCGGATCTCGGCAACCGCTTCGGCCGGCCAAGCCGGCGCGTTCGCCTCTAGCGTCTCGGTGCTTTCCTTCAGGCGCTCGCGCATCGGCTCCCAATCCGATACCGCGCTTCGAACGTCTTTGAGAACGCGGCGGATGCGGCCGGCGATCGTCTCCAGGATGTCGCCCGACTGATGGGTGACCTCGATACGCATGAACGACTCCGCAAGCGCTCCGTCGGCGCCGTTCGCGGCGAGCCCGTTGAACACGCCTTGGTTATCGCGGCGGACGGTGAAGATCGGGTGGATGACCAGGTGCACCGTCAGGGCTTCCTGGTTGAGCCTGGCCGTGACGGAATCGACCAAAAACGGCATGTCGTCGGTGACGACCTCAACCACGGTGTGCTCGCATCGCCATCCGTGCTCGTCGAGGCGCGGATTGTAAACACGCACGATGTCTTCCCCGGGCTTGCGGCGGGCTCCCAGGCGGAAGTGGGAAAATGCCGCGCCGAAGATGGCGTCCGGGCTCTCGCCGCGCAGATCGTACGGCGGAACATGCGCGTAGTACCGGCGCACGAACTCGGCCACGACGGCGGCTTCCGCCTCACCGAGACGGCGGGTCGCGCATTCGGTGGCCTTGTTGATAAGGTCGTTGCGGTGCGACTCCGTAGACTGGGGCATGCTGCTTCCTCCCGTTTTCGGCTCATTCGCGGCGGCATGGCGCTGTGGGCCTACTGCATGTTACACCAGATCCACACGATGCCGACAATCCCGCGGTTACCGGGCCCCAAAGCAAGCGCGGCGGTGTCGCATTGACGCGGCCGGCGGCGGCCTTTAAGTCCGGTTGCTCCGCCAGCCTGCGTAACGACATGCAGCCTGGCTTCGAGATGAGGACGCAGCATGGGCCTTGACGTGGCCATCCAGATGGATCCGATCGATCGCATCGACATCAGCGCGGACAGCACGTTCGCTCTGGCGCTGGAAGCGCAGCGGCGCGATCACAGGCTGTTTCACTACCTGCCGCAAGACCTGTCGCTTGTGAAGGGCAGGATCGTCGCGCGCGCGCGGCCGCTGCAGGTGTGGCGCTCGGTGGAGCGGCATTTCGCGTTAGGCGAACCGGAGATCATCGACCTCGCCGACGTCGACATCGTGCTGATGCGCCAGGATCCGCCGTTCGACATGGCGTACATCACCGCGACGCACCTGCTCCAGCACGTGCACCCGGCGACCTACGTGGTCAACGACCCGGTTTCGGTCCGAAACGCGCCGGAAAAGCTGTTCGTCGCGCATTTCCCGGAGTTGATGCCCCCGACCCTGATTACGTCCGATCGCGAGCACATCATCGATTTCCGCCGCGAGCACCGGGACATCATCATCAAGCCGCTGTTCGGCAACGGAGGCGCCGGGGTTTTTCACGTCGATCCGGCCGACGATAATCTGAACGCGCTGCTGGAGATGTTTACCAGGCTCTACCGGGAACCGGTGGTGGTCCAGGCCTACCTCCCGGAGGTGCGGCAGGGGGACAAGCGCATTATCCTCATTGAGGGCCGCCCCGCCGGCGCCCTGACGCGGGTCCCGGCCGAGGGCGAGGCGCGCGCCAATCTTCACGTCGGCGGCAAGGCTCTCAAGTCGACGCTGACGCCGCGCGAACACGACATCTGCGAGGCCATCGGCCCGCAATTGCGGGAACTCGGGCTGATCTTCGTCGGCATCGACGTGATCGGTGACTACCTCACCGAGATCAACGTTACCTCGCCGACCGGCATCCAGGAAATCGGCCGGTTCGATGATGTCTCGCTGGAGGCGCAGCTTTGGGACGCCTTCGAGCAGCGCTTCCATGACAGCCGCGCCGCTTCCGGTCGGGCGAGGGCGTCATGATCCTCGCCGGCGATATCGGCGGGACAAAGACGGTCCTCGCCCTCTACGAGCCGGAAGCCGGGATCGAGCGTCCGCTTGCGGAAGAATTGTTCGTCAGCGACGCGCATGCCGCCTTCGAAGACGTGGTCAGCAGCTTTCTGTCCACGACCGGCGCCAAACCCACCCGGGCCAGCTTCGGCGTGGCCGGTCCGGTGATCGGCGGTCGCAGCCAAATCACCAATCTTCCTTGGGTGATCGATGCCGAGGCGCTCGCCGCCCGGTTCGAAATCCCGCGCGTCCATCTCCTTAACGACTTGGAGGCCATCGCTTACGCTGTTCCGGGATTGGGCGCAGCGCACCTGCACACCCTCAACCCCGGCCGGCCCGCGCCCGGCGGCACCATCGCCGTCGTCGCGCCCGGAACGGGGCTCGGGGTGTCGTTTCTGGCATGGACTGGAACGAATTATCGACCCCATGCGACGGAGGGGGGTCACGCCTCATTCGCGCCTGCGACGCCGGAGCAGATCGAGTTACTGGCATTCATGCAGCACCGCTTCGGACACGTCAGCAACGAGCGCGTGTGCTCGGGCAGCGGCATTCCCAATCTCATGGACTACGTGCGCAGCACCGGTCGATACCACGAGCCCGATTGGCTGCGCAAGGCGCTCTCGGAAGCCGACGACCCGACGCCGGTGATCGTCAACACCGCGCTCGAGCGATCCGCCGACGCGTGCGTCGCCGCGCTCGACATGTTCGTCCGCATTCTCGGCGGCATTGTCGGCAACACGGCCCTAAAGCTGTTGACGACCGGCGGGATCTATCTCGGCGGCGGCATCCCGCCCCGCATCCTGTCGCGTCTGCAGCAGGCGGATTTCCTGGCGGCGGTGCGGAACAAGGGTCGATTCGCCGACCTCGTCTCCAACGTGCCGATCCACGTCATCCTCGACCCGATGGCGGCCCTCCACGGCGCTGCCCGGCACGCCCTCGATCAGCGCGACGAATGAAGGCTATCGGATCGACGTTGCGGCGGGCGTTGCAGCGGTAGTCAAAGGTCGAATTGAATGGCGGATTGCTCCTGATCCGCGGCCGTACGCTCACCGGCTCATCGCATCCCAAGTCCAGTCGTCGTCGGTATCGTGATCGGGATGCTGGAAAACTCGCAACTGCGCCTGGCGCTCGGCGGTCATGTCGTCTTCGGTCTTCGCTCGCGGCAGGTTGTCGATGGAGTCGATCCAGTGCACGCGGCTCTCGATGCCGTACTGGCGGGTCGGCGGCGTGCGTTCGGGATGATCGAGGCTGCCGATCGTCACGTCGAACTCGTCGCCGTCCCGGTATTCGAACGACAATGGCGTCCCGCAGCGAGCGCAGTAACCGCGCTTGACGAGGTTGGAGCTGCTGTAATAGGCAGGTGTGCCCCGTGTCCACGCAAAAGCCTCCCGCTGCACCGGTGCAAGGGCGGCGAAAGCATTTCCCACGGCCTTTTGGCACATGCGACAATGGCAAATGTGCACGCCCTCCGGCTCGGCGTACAAGGCATAGCGCACGGCGCCGCACTGGCAGCCGCCGGTGTGCCGCGGCATGCGCCCCTCGGACGCCATCAGCTTGAGCGCCGGATCATGCCGCCGAGGTCGCGGCCGGCGAAGATGTGGACGTGGACGTGCATGACTTCCTGGTGGGCGTCGGGGCCGGTGTTGGCGAGGACGCGGTAGCCCTTGTCGACCGCGCCGAGCTGGCGCGCGACTTGGCCGACGGCGCGAAAGAAGCCGGCGATCAGCTCCGGCGGCGCATCGAGCGTGAAATCGTCCATCGACACGTACGGGCCTTTCGGGATCACCAGCACGTGGATCGGCGACTGCGGCTGGATGTCGTGGAAGGCGAGCGCGTGCTCGTCCTCGTAGACCTTGTCGCAAGGGATCTCGCCGCGCAGGATCTTCGCAAACACGTTGGTGTCATCGTAGGCCATCATCCGTTCTCCCTCACCCCGACGTCGGCTTCCGCGAAGCTTTTTCGGCCAGGCCAGAGGTGCCCTCGCGTCGCGACAGCTCCGCCCACACGTCGTCGGGCCGCACCCCTATCGCCGCCCACAGCACCAAGAGATGGTAGAGGAGGTCGGCGCTTTCCAAGGTCGCCTTGTCCCCGCCATCATGAAGCGCGGCGACGAGCGTCTCGATCGCCTCTTCTCCCATCTTGCGGGCGGCCAGCGCGGGGCCCCCGGCCAGCAGCCGCGCCGTGTAGGACGTATCGGCGCCGGCGCCGCGGCGGCTCTCGATGACCGCGAACAGCCGATCGAGGATGCGGGCGTCCGACGGATCCGCTGTCATGCCCCGGCTCCGTCGAGACGCACCGGCACGCCTGCCGCCGCCATGTGTTGCTTTGCTTGTGTGATGGTGAAGGTGCCGAAATGGAAGATGGAGGCCGCCAGCACCGCCGAAGCATGCCCCTCGACGATCCCCTCGACCAGATGGTCCAAGATGCCGACGCCGCCTGAGGCGATAACCGGCACCGGGACGGCATCGGAAATGGTCCTGGTCAGCGGGATGTCGAAACCAATTTTCGTCCCGTCTCGGTCCATGGAGGTCAACAGGATCTCGCCGGCGCCATAGTCGGTCATCCGCCGCGACCAGGCGACGGCGTCGATGCCGGTGGGACTGCGGCCACCGTGGGTGAAGATCTCGAACCGCCCCTTCCCGGTCGACTTGGCGTCCACCGAGACGACGATGCACTGGCTGCCGAATTTTACTGCCGCCTCGCGAACGAACTCCGGGCGGTGCACGGCAGCGGTGTTGATCGAGACCTTGTCCGCCCCGGCGAGCAGCAGCCGGCGGATGTCGTCCAGGGTTCGAATGCCGCCGCCGACCGTCAGCGGCATGAAACACTGCTCGGCGGTGCGGGCGACCACATCCAGAATCGTGTCCCTGTCCTCGTGGCTGGCGGTGATGTCGAGGAAGCACAATTCGTCGGCGCCGGCCTGATCGTACAGGCGCGCCTGCTCGACCGGATCGCCGGCGTCGACCAAGTCGACGAAGTTCACGCCCTTGACCACCCGTCCCCGATCCACGTCGAGGCAAGGAATGATCCGCGCCTTCAGCATCGCCGGTACGCCTCCGGGGTCGCGGCCCCGGAGAGCAGCGCCACCGCCGCGCCAGGATCGACCCGCCCTTCGTATATCGCGCGCCCGCAGATGACGCCGGCCACCGAACCATGACCCGCCGTCCTGACCGTCGCCAGGTCATCCATGGAAGAGATTCCTCCGGAGAGGATCACCGGCGTCGTCACTGCCTCGGCCAAAGCTGTTGTCGCCGCGATGTTGGGACCTTCCATGGTCCCGTCGCGGGCGATGTCCGTATAGATTATGGCGGCCGGGCCATCGGCTTCGAAGCTCCGCGCCAGGTCGGCGGCCTTGACCTTGGTCGCGCTGGCCCAACCGTGCACCGCCACCATGCCGTCGCGGGCGTCGATGCCGATGGCGACGCGCCGCGGCCATGCTCGGCAGGCTTCGCGGGCGAAGGCGGGATCGTTGACGGCGGCGGACCCGAGCACCACCCGGTCCACCCCCTGGTCCAGCCAGCGACCAGCCGTTTCCATGTCGCGGATGCCGCCGCCGAGTTCGACTCGCATTTTGGTTGCCGCCAATATTGCCTCCACGGCGGCGATGTTCATCGGCCGCCCGGCGAACGCGCCGTCGAGGTCGACGACGTGGAGCCAGCGGCAGCCCGCATCCTCGAAGACGCGCGCCTGATCCGCCGGATCGTCGTTGAAAACGACCGCCGTCTCCATTTCGCCCCTCACCAAGCGCACGCAAAGACCGCCCTTGAGGTCGATGGCCGGCAGGAAGATCATGGGCGCCAGTCCAGGAAGTTGGCGATCAGCCGCAGGCCGACCGACTGGCTTTTCTCGGGATGAAACTGCGTCCCAACGATGTTGTCCCGGCCGATCACCGCCGTGACGGCGCCACCGTAGTCGACGGTGGCGAGGATGTGCGTCGGGTCGGAAGGCAGGAACCCGAAGCTGTGCACGAAATAGGCATGGGGCGCCGGCGGCAGTGCGGCGAACACGGGATGATCCGAGGCGCGCAGGTCGAGCTCGTTCCAGCCCATGTGCGGGATCTTGAGCTGAGGATCCGAGGGCTTCAATGGCGCCACTTGCCCCGGGATCCAGCCGAGCCCGGGGTGGCTGCCATGCTCCAGCCCGGTTTCCGCCATGAGCTGCATGCCCACACAAATGCCGAGGAATGGTCGACCACGGAGCAGCACCGCGTCTTCCAGCGCATCCGTCATGCCCGCAATCGCGTCCAGACCGCGGCGGCAGTCGCCGAACGCCCCCACGCCCGGAAGCACAATGTGGTCGGCGGGGCGCACGGCATGCGGGTCGGAAGTGACCAGAACATCTTCGCTTCGGCCGGCGTCTGCGGTGGCGCGCTCAAACGCCTTGGCGGCCGAGCGCAGGTTCCCCGAGCCGTAGTCGATGATCGCGACGCTCACGATGCACATCCATCGAAAAGGTCCGGGTTGCGGTCGAACAGCCGCACTTCGGCACTATGCCGGTTGCTGCCGGCAATCACTCCGGCTTCGACAAACCCGCGCCGCTTCAGGGTCCAGCGGTGCAGGTCGTTAGCGATGAACGCAAAGATTACCGCCACACCGGTGGATATCGCGGTTTCGATCCAGGGCCCGGCGCCAAGGACGCGCATCGTCGCGCCGAGGATAACCTCCGCCAGGACCAGCCCGAGCGCGACCAGCCATAGCCCGTGCCACAGGGCCCACAGAAGCGAGAAAAACAGCGCCGGCCAGTTGAACCCTTCCTTGACCAGGACGATGTCGCGGTCCGGATCCAGACCCTCGCGGCGGAGATGAACGGTATAGATGCGCATTGCGTATCGGCCGGCCGCCCGGCGGCTAGCAGGTTTCGGTTTCGGCGAGGGTGCCCTTGGTCGAGGGCACCGTGTCGGCTTTGCGCGGGTCGATCTCGATAGCGTCCCGGAGCGCCCGCGCCAGCCCTTTGAAGCACGACTCACAGATGTGATGGTTGTTGACCCCGTAGAGGGTTTCCACATGCAGGGTCAGACCGGCGTTGAACGCGAATGCCTGGAACCACTCCCGGATCATCTCGGTGTCGAGGCCGCCGAGGCGGTCCTGACTGAACGCCACCGTCCACACCAGGTAGGGCCGGCCAGACACGTCGATCACCACCCTCGTAAGAGTTTCATCCATGGCGGACAGGGCCGAGCCGAAGCGGCGGATGCCGCGCCGCTCGCCGAGGGCGCGGCTTACCGCCTGGCCAAGGGCGATGCCGCTGTCCTCGGCAGTGTGGTGCGGATCGATGTGGAGGTCGCCTTTCGCCCGTAAATCCAGGTCCATCAAACTATGGCGCGCCAACTGCTCCAGCATGTGGTCGAGGAAGCCGATGCCGGTGGCGACTTGGTAGCGGCCATCGCCGTCCAGGTTCACGGTCGCGGTCACCGCGGTTTCCGTCGTCGACCGCTCGACCGTCGCCGTTCGTCCCGCACTTGCAATTGGCATGACGCAAAACTCCGCTGAGGAAGGCCGCCGTTCTATCAGGATCGCGCCCCGCACGCCAACCGGAAGCGTTCGGCGCCACTCCCGGGCTACCCTTGACCGCGATCGAGCGCCGGCTTACATGGTCGGGACAGCTCTTCAGAAAACATCCTTTACTTCCTGCAATCGGTAGAGACGGAACAGGACCAGCAGTGGGCCACAGCGACAACACTTGGCACGGCACAACGATCCTTGCAGTGCGCAAGGACGGCGGCGTGGTGGTCGCCGGAGATGGTCAGGTCAGCCTCGGCAACACGGTCATCAAGTCCAACGCCCGTAAGGTGCGCCGCCTCTCTGACGATGCCGTGATCGCCGGCTTCGCCGGCGCGACCGCCGACGCCTTCACCTTGTTCGAACGGCTGGAAGCCAAGCTGGAGCAGTATCCGAAGCAGTTGGCGCGAGCCTGCGTCGAACTTGCCAAGGACTGGCGCACCGACCGCTACCTGCGCCGGCTGGAGGCGATGATGGCGGTGGCCGACCGCAACCGCTCGCTGGTGCTCACCGGCACCGGCGACGTGCTGGAGCCGGAGGACGGGGTGATCGCCATCGGCTCCGGCGGCAACTATGCGTTGGCCGCGGCGCGGGCGCTGATGGATCGCGACGACATGGACGCAGAGGCGGTGGCGCGTCGAGCAATGGAAATTGCCGCCGACATCTGCATCTATACCAACCGCAACCTCGTCATCGAGCGCTTATGACCTATCTCACCCCCCGCGAGATCGTCTCCGAGCTTGACCGCCACATCGTCGGCCAGAACGACGCGAAGCGGGCCGTTGCCATCGCGCTCCGCAACCGCTGGCGACGGCAGCAGCTTGACGACGAAATGCGTCAGGAGGTGCTGCCGAAAAACATCCTGATGATCGGCCCCACCGGCGTCGGCAAAACGGAGATCGCGCGCCGCCTCGCCAACCTTGCGCAGGCGCCGTTTCTCAAGGTTGAGGCCACCAAATTCACGGAAGTCGGCTACGTCGGCCGCGACGTCGAGCAGATCATCCGCGACTTGGTCGAGATTTCCATACACATGACCAAGGAGCGGCTACGCAAGCAGGTGCATGCCAAGGCCGAGGCGGCGGCAGAGGAGCGGGTGATCACCGCCCTGGTCGGCGACAACGCCAGCAAGGAGACGCGGGAGAACTTCCGTCGCAGGCTCCGCGACGGCGAACTGGACGACCGGGAGATCGAGGTCCAGGTGCGGGACGCCGGAGGGCTGAACCTGCCGACCATCGACATCCCGGGCATGCCGGGCGCACAGATGGGCATGCTCAATCTGGGTGAAATGTTCGGCAAGGCGTTCGGCGGCCCGCCTGCGAAAAAGCGCAAGATGACGGTGGCCGACTCCTACCACGTTCTGCTCAGCGATGAGGCCGACAATCTCCTCGACCAGGAGAAAGTGACCAAGGAAGCGATCGACGCGGTCGAGAACAATGGCATCGTGTTTCTCGACGAGATCGACAAGATCACCGGCCGATCCGAGCGCATCGGCGGCGCCGACGTCAGTCGCGAAGGCGTGCAGCGCGACCTGCTGCCGCTGATCGAGGGCACCATCGTCAACACCAAGCATGGCAACGTCGCCACTGACCACATCCTGTTCATTGCGTCCGGAGCCTTTCACCTCGCCAAGCCTTCAGACATGCTGCCCGAGCTGCAGGGGCGATTGCCGATCCGGGTGGAACTGAAGGCGCTGACTCGCGAGGACTTCGTCCGCATCCTCACCGAGCCGCAGGCCAGCCTGATCAAGCAGTATCGGGCGCTCATGGGTGTCGAGAACGTCACCCTCGACTTCACTGATGACGGCATCCACGAAATCGCCAATCTTGCCGCCGAAATCAACCACGGCGTCGAGAACATCGGCGCCCGCCGCCTGCAGACCGTCCTGGAAAAGTTGGTTGAGGACATCAGCTTCACGGCCTCCGAGCGCGGCGGCGAAACAGTGACGATCGACGCAACCGACGTCCGCGAGCGCGTCGGCGTCCTCGCCAAGAACGCCGATCTGTCCAAGTTCATTTTGTAGACGCTCGCGGGTGTGAACGACTTCCGTATTCACCGCCTGCGGCGGAGGAGGACGTAGAGGGCGCCCATGCCACCGTGGGTGGCGGAGGCGTAGGCAAAGGCGAGGACGCGGTCGCGGTTGGGGGGCTGGTTGAGCCATTGCGGGACGGATGCGCGCAGCACGCCGCGGCCGCCTTCGACGCGCAGGCCCTTCCCGGTGATGATCAGCACGCAGCGCCGGCCCGACTCCTGCGACGCTACCAAATAACGCTCCAGAGACTGCCTGGCGAGGTCTGCGCCAAAGCCGTGCAGGTCGAGGGTGCCGTCCACCTGGATGAGGCCGCGGCGAAGGCGCGTCAAGGTGCGCTTGTCGATGCCGGACGCGGTGCCGTGGCTGCGATCCGGCGGCGGTGGGGGCGGCTGCGGTCTCGGTGGTGCGGCAACCAAGTGGCGGGGCGGTCGGGGGGGCGCCGCGCCAGAACGGTCGCCGGCGGCGGACGCGCTACCATCGGCCGCCGGCGCCGGTGGAACCGGTTCTGGTTCCAGGGCCGGGTCCGGTTCAGGCCTGTTCAGGGGCTTGGTGTGCGCTGCTACCCTCCGCCAAAGCGCCGCTTCCTCTTCGGTCAGCTTGCGCCGGCGCGCGCTGTCATCCCTCAGGCTCATCGCAAATGAGAATGTGCAGACGACGCGGACCGTGGGCGCCGAGCAGGAGAGTTTGTTCGATGTCGGCGGTCCGCGAAGGGCCGGTGATCCAGTTGACGACGCGCGGCATCCGGCCGTGCGTTTGCATTGCGCGGAGCTTCACCCAGGCATCCTCGTACGCGCCGACGATGCGGGCGACGGGCAGCAGGACCATGTGCACCGGCGGTAGGAAGTTGAGGGTGGTCGGGGACTCCGGCGCCGAGAGCAGCATCAATGTTCCGGTTTCGGCGATGCCCGCGAACGCGGTGGCGACGCTTGTCGTATCCGCATCCTCGGCCTTGCCCGTCTTTACCTGCAACGCGGGCTCGGCCGACCAGTCAACCGACGACAGCACGGGATCGGTGCCGACACGCACCGTCAGCGGCAGATTGGCGCCGCGCAGATACCCCGCAACGGCGCAGGGCACCGCCTCGACCGTCTTGAGGCGTTCTACCGTCGCGTTGACCCGTTCCGCCTCTGCAACGAAAAGATTTGTCATCGCCGCCGGGCCGATGCGGCCACGGGCGGGGACGACGTTTGGCCGCGGCTCGGCCAGGCGTCGATCGAGTTCCGCTGCCTGTTCACCGCCGAGAGCGCCGCGCCCGAGGGAGGCGCGGATGGCGCCCAGCATGGCGTCGCGGCACTCTCTTGTCGACGTACCGGTCGAGTTGCTCATGAGCGCGCTCCGCCCCGCGCCGACCATTGCTGCTGGAACGTTTGTCCCGCCGGCGCCGCGAGATCCCTCGACCGCGTCCAGCCGCCCGCCAGCGGCAGGCTGCGAAACCGACCGCGGCGGCGGCCCCAGGCGCCAAGCGTCCCGACGCCGAGGCGCATGGCGAGACGGTAGAGCGCGGGTCGGCGGGCGAGAAATGCCCAGGCGCGGAGGCCGTAGCGCTGCGACGATGGCCCGATGTTGCGGGAGAACTGGTGCGCGCGCAATTGCCGCAGCATGCGCGGCAAGGGGATGCGCATTGGACACACATCCTCGCAGCGCCCGCACAGCGTCGAGGCGTTGGGGAGATCGGCGGTGGCCTCGACGCCGATGAGGTTAGGGATCAACACCGCTCCCATGGGACCAGAATACACCCAGCCGTAAGCATGGCCGCCGATGGCGCCGTAGACCGGGCAGTGATTGATGCAGGCGCCGCAGCGGATGCAGCGCAGCATGTCCTGGAATTCGCTCCCCAGCATCTTGGTGCGGCCGTTGTCGAGCAGGACGACGTGGTAGGCCTCCGGCCCATCCAGATCTTCGGGCCGTTTTGGACCGGTGGTGAAGGTCGTGTAGACGGACATTTCCTGCCCGGTCGCCGAACGGGCGAGGACACGGAGAATCGTCGTGGCGTCCTCCAGGGTCGGGACAACCTTCTCGATGCTGGCGATGACGATCTGCACCCGCGGCAGGGTCTGGGTAAGGTCGCCATTGCCCTCGTTGGTGACCAGCACCATCGAGCCGGTTTCGGCGACCAGCATGTTGGCGCCGGTGATGCCGACATCGGCAGCCAGAAACTCACGGCGCAGCACTGCCCGCGCCTCGTCCAGCAACACTGCCGGTTCCTCCAGCGGCCGGTCGGCCGGCAGGTGCGTATGCTGCTTGCGGAATGCCTCGGCCACCTGGTCCTTGGAGAGGTGAATGGCCGGAGCGATGATGTGGCTCGGAGGCTCGTGGCGAAGCTGGATGATGTACTCGCCGAGATCGGTTTCCACGGGGCGCAACCCGGCCTTCTCGAGGCTTTCGTTGATGGCGATTTCCTCGCCGATCATCGACTTGCCCTTGGTCACTGTCTTGGCGCCGGCGTCGCGGCAAATGGCGAGCACCGTCTGCCGCGCCGACTCCGCGTCGGGACACCAATGAACCTGACCGCCGCTGTCGATGACCTTGCTCTCGAAGCGCTCGAGATAGTGATCCAGGTGTGCGAGAGTGTGGTTCTTGATGTCGCGCGCGGCATCGCGCAGTGCGTCGAACTCCGGCAGACGGTCCATGGCGAGGCGACGTTTGACCGGGAAGCCTTCAGGAAAAAGCTTCAGCGCGGTCTGCAGCTTTCCGTCGTCGAGCGCCGTCCTGACATTGTTCTTGAACGCATGTGCGGTCGAATCCACCGCCGTCCTCCCGCCCTTGTTATTTTTGTGCCTCGCCGATCGACGCCGCCGTATCCGTCGTTCCGGCGAGCACCTCCGCGACATGGCGGACCTCGATTGCGACGCCGCGCCGCTGCAGGCGGCCGGCCATGTTCATCAGGCACCCCATGTCGCCCCCCAGCAACACCTCGGCGCCCGTCGCGATGATGTCGTCGGCCTTGACGTCGACCATCTTCTCCGAGATGCCCGGGTACTTGACGCAGAACAGACCGCCGAAGCCGCAGCAGGTCTCGGCGGTATGCATCTCGCGGATTTCCAAGCCGGCGATGCCGGCGAGGAGGGCTCGCGGCTGGGTCTTGATCCCCAGTTCCCGCAGCCCCGAACAGGAATCATGGTAGGTGGCGACCCTCTCGAACCGGCCCTCGACGGGAGCGGCTTTGATAATGTCGTTGAGGAATGTCGTCAGTTCGTAGGTGCGAGCCGCCATGTCCCGCGCCCGCTCCAGCATCTCCGGGTCGTCGGCGAACAACTCCGGATAGTGCACCTTGATGGTGCCGCAGCAGGATCCGGACGGCGCCACTACGTAGTCGTAATCGACGAACGCGTCGATGACCTGGCGGGCGAGCGCGGCGGCGTCGGCGTTGTCGCCCGAGTTGAAGGCCGGCTGGCCACAGCACGTCTGCGCCAGCGGCACGGAGACGGCGCATCCGGCATCTTCAAGCAGCTTGACGGCCGCAAACCCCACCGCCGGCCGCATCAGGTCGACGAGACAGGTGACGAACAGACCGACGCGTGCGGGTGAGGGGCTCATGACCCAACAATGCGGACTATTCTCAACCATGGCAAGGTTGACGTGCGTTGGCCGCGTGTGCGGGAGCGGGGGCGTTGGTCAGGATGTGGGCGCAGGTTTCGGCAACAGCAGGTAGTAACGCCCCTGCTGCTTCATGGCCCCGGCCTTGGCGGCGGCATCGTCGCCGTGACCCCAGAACAGGTCGCCGCGGATCGCGCCCTTGATGGCGCCGCCGGTATCCTGGGCGATCACCAGCCGCCTGAGCGGCGTCTCGGGACTGAGCGGCTCCGTGGTGTCCAGCCAGATTGGCGCTCCGAGGGGCAGCAACGACGTATCGACGGCGAGGCTGCGGCCTGGGGTCAGAACCACTCCCTGCGCTCCAATCGGTCCGTCGCCGTCGATGCGTCGAAAGAAGACGTACGAGGGATTGAGGTTCATGACTGCGTCCCTCTCGGCAGGATGGTCGGCGAGCCATCGGCGGATGGCCTGCATGGACATCTGCTCCTTCGGGATGGCGCCGCGCTCGATCAACGGCCGGCCGATCGCAACGTACGGGTGCCCATTCTTGCTCGCGTATCCGACGCGCTCCACGCGCCCGTCGGCCATGCGCACCCGACCGGACCCTTGGATCTGGAGAAAAAACGCGTCGATGGGATCATCCACCCACAGGAGTTCGAGATTCCGGCCCGCCAGGGCTCCAGCGTCGATCTCGGCGCGGTTGTGGTACGGGATGAGCTGTCCGTCCTTGATGCGGCCGATGATGCGCCGGCCGGCGAGGCCGGGATCGAACAGCCGCAGATCGGCGGTAATCATGTCACGGGGCGGCGCGTAGAGGGGGACCGTGAACGGTGGTTTGCGCTGCCAGGCCCCGTGCAGTTCGGCTTCATAATAGCCGGTGAACAGGCCCTGGTCGTCATCCCCGAAGCCGACGCGGTGTGGCACGAAGCGGCTCGCGAAGAACCTCCGCGTCGTTTCTGCGTCTGGGTCGGCGAGGGCGCCCGCATCGGCGCACACCTTCAGCCAGTCGGCCACCGTCCCGCCGATGCCGCCGGGGCTCATGGCGCGAGCCTGGGGTAAGCCCGATAGCTTGGCACAGGACCGGCGGAACGCCACCAAGGCCGCCGTGGGATCATCCGCCGACCAGCCGTCCAGCTCGGCATAATCCACCGGCGTCAGAGTCAATTGCGGCGGCGGCGGGGGTGGTGGCGGCTCGCACGCCGCCAGGATAACCACCAGGGCGGCAACAACCGCCCGACGAAAGTTCGAACCCCTCACTCCTGCGCGCCGGTCGCGACGAGAATCCAGTTCGGGTCGGGATTGCGGGTATCGCGGGCGAATGTCCAGTAGTCGGTGACCTCGGTCACTGTCTCCGGATCGCCCTCAATGACTTCGTTGCCCTCATCGCGGACCACCGATGTCTGTTCGCTGACGAACTTGACGGTCAAATGCGCCGTGCGCCCGGCCATGTAGGCCTCGACGATCTCCGCCGACTTGATGCCCACCAGCGTCAACTCCATGGCCTCGCCGGCCTGTTCGCGATCTCGCACCGATTGCGTAAAGTTGCCGAGGACTTCCGGACTGAGAAATGGCCGCAACGCCGGCATGTCGCCTTTGGCGAACGACGACAGGATCATTTCGAAGGCGATACGGGCACCGGAAATAAACTCGTCCACATCGAACTTTGGATCGGCAACACGAATGTTGGCCAGCCCCGCCTCCAAGGGCGACAGCGCCTGGTCGGAGGCTGTGCTCGATGGTTCGTGCGGTTCCGCCGGCCGTCCTTCCCGATCCGGCAGGCGCACAACCTTATCCTCTGCCGGCTCGCCCCGGCGGCCGGTCTTGAATGGATCGGTCGACGGCCCCTGGTGTCCATCGCGCCGCCCGAGCACGCTGCGCAGGCGGAGAATCAGGAACGCCGCGACCAGCGCGAACAGGATGATGTCGATAAATTGAAACTCACCGCCCATGTGCTTGTAGCCGCCCATGTGCTTGTATTAAGTGGGTTGAGATCAGCCGAACCGCACATTGCCCGATGGTAAAGGATCGACAACCGACACGTTAGCGTTTCGTCGGTCAAAGGTCCAGCAAAGCTATGCCGCAACGTGCTGGGCCGGCCAGCGGTCACTAACCCAACATAGGATCAGCCGGGAGCCGATACAACGATGCGCCTCATCCTCTTGCTGGTTTTCATTGGCATCCCCATCGTCGAGATCGCGATCATGATCGAGGCCGGCAGGACCTTCGGCCTGTGGCCGACCGTCGGCGCGATTATCTTCACGGCGGTTCTTGGCGCGGCGCTGGTGCGCCACCAAGGTTTCTCGACCCTGATGCGTGCGCGCCAGAGCCTCAACGACGGCCAGCTTCCGATTCAGGAAGTATTCGAGGGCTTCTGCATCTTCGTGGCCGGCGCCATGCTGCTGACACCTGGCTTCGTAACCGATAGCATCGGCTTCCTGCTTCTCGTTCCTGCGTTTCGCCGCGCGTTGCAGACATTGGGCGCACGCCATTTGGTAGCCGGTGGTCAAATGAAGGTGTGGCGCGATGTCGAGGCGTCCCGCGCAGGAGGAAGTCGGCGCGGCGGCGCTCCGGTGATCGAGGGCGAATACAAGGACATCTCCGATCCCGATGACGCGCCCGACGGACAGCCTGATCAGCCGAGCGAAGCGGATCGAATGACCAAACGTCCGAAAGAGGACCAATGAAACGACGGTCGGCGGCAGCGACGCCACGGTCCGCCGGTTGAGCCTCCGTTCGTTCCATGATAGCCAAGCCTTCTAGTTTGATTCTTTATGTCGCCTACGGCCCGAGCCTCTTATCGTCGAAGTGACGCCGGGGTCGGGTGCGGCGAGCGATGGACCAAGACAGGCATCTCTCGACAAGACAGGCATTTCTCGAAAGGAACCACGATGACTGATCCCGCGAACGGTAAAAACACCAGCGCCGGTCCCGAGGGCGCTCCTACAGAGGATATCGTCAGCGGCGAGGAGAGGGGCAGCAGCCAGGTTCCGGCAGATGATGCCAGACCTCCCCTGATCATCAACAACCAGTATATCAAGGACCTCTCGTTCGAGGCGCCGGCGGTCCCGAAGATTTTTGAGCAGATCCAGAGCGCGACCCCGGACATCGGCGTGAATGTCAATGTCCAGGCGCGACCGTTGGATGACACCCGGTTCGAGGTCAGCCTGCAGACGCGGGCCGAATGCAAAGCCGGTGGCGCCATGGCATTTCTGGTGGAACTGACGTACTGCGGCGTGTTCACCGTCAACGTCGCAGCAGAGCACCTGCGACCCATTCTACTGATCGAATGCCCGCGCCTGTTGTTTCCGTTTGCGCGCCACATCATCGCCAACGCCACCCGCGATGGCGGCTTTCCGCCGTTGCTGTTGGGGCCGATCGACTTCGTATCGATGTATCAGCGGCAGATGCAGGAGCGAGCGGCCAAGGGTGGCGACGGTGGTGCCGATGGTGCGGCTATCGCCTGATCTTAGCGCCGCTGCTCACTCCGGAAACTGAGCGCGAAGCTCATGTTTTGACAGTGCCCGGAGGCAGGCTTCATGCTTTCCGCAAAGGCCACTTCCGGCGGGCCCAAGTGTCAGGGTCTTAAGTTCCACACCGGATCCGTCAGGCCCTGGAGGAATGCGGCGTGCGCCGTCCTTTCCTCCAGGGTCGGATGAATAACCCTCGGCGTATGTCGGATCATCCGTGGCCCGCTGCTGCGCAGCCGCGCTGACGTGGCGAGATTGAACGCCGGCTGGCGACCGCCGCACAACTCCAGATACACCGCCGCCAACAGGTGCGAGTCCTTGAGGGCGCCGTGCAGAGTCCGGTCGCAGAGGTCGATCTCGAAGCGGCGGCAGAGTGCGTCCAGATTGGCCGGCGCGCCGGGGAACAAGCGTCGCGCCATCTCCACCGTATCGATGGCGCGTCCGGCGTCCAGCGGCGGCCGTCGCACACCGGCCAGTTCCGCGTTCAAGAAGCCAAGATCGAATGCGGCGTTGTGAATGACCAGTCTTGAACCCGCAATAAAGCTCAAAAACGCGTCGGCGACCTCCGAAAATCCCGGCTTGCCGGCCAGGAACTCGTCGGACAGTCCATGTACTGCGTAGGCGCCCTGCGGCATCGGCCGGCCCGGGTTGAGGTACTGCTGGTAGGTTCGGCCGGTCGGCACGTGATTGATCAGCTCGACGCAGCCTATTTCGACGATTCGATGTCCCTGGTGGGGATCGAGGCCGGTCGTCTCGGTGTCGAGCACCACTTCACGCATGGCCTGTTCGTCTCCCCGACCGCGTCGGCGGCGGCCACTTCGTGCCGGGGATGTCGCGACAGCGCCGCACGATCTGCCCGATGGTCCGCAACGTCTCTCCGCGCCCCAGCCCGGACTGTATCACGAAATCAGCGCGCCGGCGCTTGTCCGCGTCGGACATCTGCCGCGACAAAGTCGCTCGAACCCGCTCGGCGGTCATGCCGGGACGAGCGAGCAAACGCTGAAGTTGAACATATCGAGGCGCCGTGACCACCGCGACCCGATCGCAGCGTCGCTCGCCGCCTGTCTCCAACAGCAGCGGCACATCCAGCACCACCAGCGTGCGGCGGTTTCGCGCGGCGATTTCAAGAAAGCGGCGCTCGCCCCGCCTGACCAGAGGGTGGAGGATGGCCTCCAACCGGCGCAGGTCGGGCCCGCAGGCGAACACCCGATCCGCCAGTCGCCGGCGATCGACAGCACCTTGACGCACCACCTCCGGGAATGCCGCCTCCACCGCAGCGACACCGCCGCCACCTTCGGCCAACAGTTCGTGGACGCAGGCGTCGGCGTCGAACACCGGGACGCCGAGCCGTTGGAACATCCCGGCCGCCGTGGATTTGCCCATGGCGATCGATCCAGTGAGACCCAGGATCACCATGCTGTCACGCCTCACCCCCCATCGCCGCGAGGACGTGGTCCCGAAGCGCGTCGTCGACTTCCGCTTCGACGCCGAACCACGCCTTGAATCCCGGCCGCGCCTGGTGCAGCAGCATGCCAAGGCCATCGATGGTGATATGTCCGCGCGCCGCTGCCGCCGACAACAACGGCGTCGACAGCGGCCGGTAGACGATGTCGATGATTACCGCGGCCGACGGTAGTGGAGGCAGGTCGAGGGGCAGCGGAGGATAGCCAACCATACCGAGCGTCGTGGCGTTGACGAGCAACGCCGCGTCGGAGAGGGCCAAGTGGCTGTCGGTCCACGCAAATATGCGGGTTGAGGACGCTCCCAGGTGCGCCGCCAGTGTTTCGGCTCGGGTGGTGGTGCGGTTGACCAGACGCAACTCGGCTACCCCAGTGTCCAGCAACGCCACGCACACCGCCCGCGCCGCCCCTCCGGCGCCGATCACCACCGCTGGACCTGCCGATGCCGACCATGACGGGCAGCCGGCACGCAGGCTCGCCATGAAACCATAGGCGTCGGTGTTGTCCCCGCGCGTGCAGCCGTCCGCTGCGACGATCACGGTATTGACGGCGCCGATGCGCCTGGCATCCTCGGACAAGCAGTCAACGGCACGTAGGGCTCGTTCCTTGTGGGGAACGGTGACGTTGGCCCCACGGAGTCCCAGCTTCGGCAGGCTCCGGATGGCGTCCTCAATATCTGCGGGATGCACCGCCAACGGCACGTAGGCCCCGTCGATCCCATATTTCTTCAGCCAGTAACCGTGCAGGCACGGCGACAGCGAGTGCGCCACCGGCCAGCCGATGACCCCTGCGACCGCAGCTTTGCCCGTCAGCATCATTGCGGCAGAATGCCTTCGCTTCTGAAGAACGCCAGCAGCGGCAGCAGGGGCAGCCCGAGTATCGTGGAATGGTCGCCGTCGATGTCCGAGAACAACTGGATGCCGGCGCCTTCAACGCGATAGACGCCGACCGACGACAAGGCTCCCGCTGCGGTCTCGGCGAGGTACTGGTGTAGGAAAGCGTCCGAAAATGACCGCATGGTCAGGCGCGCCGTCTCGACCCGAGACCACACCATCGCCTTACCACGTACAATCACAGCGGCGCTGATCAAGCGATGGGTTCGGCCGCGGAGCGCCCTGAGCGTCGCCTCAGCGGCATCGAGATCGTCGGGCTTGGTGAAGATGCGTCCCCGGCAGGACAGCATCTGATCCGCGCCTAGCACCAAAGCATCTGCCTGACGGGCGGCAACGGTCCTCGCCTTGGCCTCGGCCAAAGCAAGCGCTGTCGCGGCCACCGACATTCCCGCCGCCTCTGCCTGTAGCCGGACCGCATCCTCATCAATTGCGGCCGGATCATACACGAACGACACACCCGCTCGGCGCAGCATCGCCTGCCGCGCTTCGCTGGAGGAGGCGAGAACGACATGCGCTGGGCCGACGTCAGCACTCACGTGTAAGCCTCTCCAGGCTCGGGTTGTCCACAATGGATCGGAATAACGTGCGGACGACATGGGTACAAGTCGTCCCGTAGGTGCCCGCCGCCGGTTTTGGTCCCGCTCGCCGGTTATACCCGCACAGGATCTCCGTCGCCCTCCACAGGCGGCCGAATATCGAGAACAGGGTGAACAACATCCCCGCTTGCGTAGCGATATGCACACTATCCCCGCGTTCCCGCGATGGCTCGACTTATGGGGAAAGCGGCAAGCGCCCGCCGATCACGCCAGGGTTTTCAACAAGCCGGCGCGCGCGATGGTCCGCGACGTTGCAGCTAGGGACAACGTGTGCGTGAGTCGCTATCCCCGCTTTTAGAGCCTCTACAGCCACAACCACCTATAAGATTCTAATTATTATGTTAAGGAGGGGGTGAGCGAATCCTCGCGTCCCTTTCCGGCCTTTAGATCTGATTGTGACTGGCAAACCGTTTCTCAACGCTTTCCACGGCAGCGACGGGCGACCGCCGTTCTGGTTCTTGCGCCAGGCGGGCCGCTATCTGCCAGAGTACCGGGAGCTTCGTCGTCAAGCGCCCGATTTCCTCGCGTTCTGCTATACGCCCGAACTGACGGTGGAGGCAGCACAGCAGCCATTGCGCCGCTACGGCATGGATGCCGCCATCCTGTTCAGCGATATCCTGGTGTTGCCGGACGCACTCGGTTGCAACGTCGCGTTCGTCGAGGGCGAAGGCCCGATCCTGCAACCGGTGCGTACCGAAGCGGAAATTGCCGCCCTCCGCCCCGAGCGACTGGATGAGCACCTTGATCCAGTGTTCGCCTCGGTACGGAAGCTGCGCAGAGCGCTGCCGCCGGCGACGGCGCTGATCGGTTTTGCAGGCGCGCCGTGGACCGTCGCCCTCTACATGGTGGAAGGCCGCGGTGGCGGCGAGAGCGGCGTCGTGCGCCGCTTGGCGTACGCCGAGCCCGGCTTGTTCGAAAGGCTCATGGGCGTGCTCGTCGACAGCACCGTCGCCTACCTCACACGGCAGATCGAAAGCGGCGCCGAGGCCGTCATGTTGTTCGATTCCTGGGCTGGGTTGCTGGCTGAGATGCAATTTCGCTCCTGGGTAATCGAGCCGACCGCGGAAATCGTCCGGCGTCTCAAGGAGAGCCACCCCGACGTTCCTATCCTCGGTTTTCCGCGCGGCGCCGGCGCGCTCTACGAAGACTTCACGCGCGGCACGGGCATCGACGGAGTCAGCCTCGACGCAACGATCCCGCTGGCCTGGGCGCGTAAGCGCCTGCAGCCAGACTGCCTGGTGCAAGGCAACCTGGACAATGTTCTGTTGGCGGTCGGCGGCAATGGTCTGGAGGCGGAAACCGACCGTATCGTCGAGGTCCTCTCTCATGGGCGCTTTGTGTTCAATCTCGGCCATGGGATCCTGCCGCACACGCCGCCAGAGCATGTGGCGCGGGTCTCAGACCGAATCCGGGGATCTCACGCAAGGTCATGATCGAAACACCAAAGGAGCACAGGCTTGCCGTCGTCCTGTTCAATCTGGGCGGCCCGGACCGCCTGGAAGCGGTACGGCCGTTCCTGTTCAACCTGTTCAACGACAAGGCGATCATAGGCGCCCCTGCGCCGGTGAGACGCCTCCTGGCGGAATTCATTTCGCGGCGGCGGGCGCCGCTGGCCCGCGCCATTTATCGCGAGATCGGGGGCGGCTCTCCGCTCTTGGAGCGGACCCGGCAACAGGCCGCGGCGCTGGAGCGGCGGCTTAGCGAGCAGAATCCGGGGGGTGTGGTCCGGGTCTTCGTTTGTATGCGCTACTGGCACCCTATGAGCGCCGAAGTTGCCTCTGAGGTGGCGGCATTTGCGCCGGACGACATCGTCCTGCTTCCCCTTTATCCGCAGTTCTCGACCACCACCACGGCGTCGTCCGTCGCGGACTGGCAGCGTGCGGCCAGCGACTGCGGTATTGGTGCCGAAACCCGCGCGATCTGCTGCTATCCCAACAACCCCGGCCTTATCGCCGCACAGGCCGCGCTGGTGCGCAACGCCTACGAAACCGCGCGACCGTCTGGGCGGCCGCGGATACTGTTCTCGGCGCACGGACTGCCGGAGCGGGTGGTGGCGCGCGGCGACCCCTATGCCTGGCAGGTAGAGCAAACCGTGACGGCCGTTGTCGACGCACTCGCCATCGCGGATCTCGACCATGTCATCTGCTATCAAAGCCGCGTCGGGCCGCTGAAGTGGATCGGTCCGGACACGGAGCGCGAGCTGGAAAAGGCCGGCCGCGACGGCGTTCCGGTGGTCCTGGTGCCCATCTCGTTCGTGTCGGAGCATTCGGAAACCCTGGTAGAGCTCGACATCACCTACCGTGACCACGCATTACTTCACGGGGTTGATTGCTATGTCCGGGTGCCCGCGGTCGGAGTCGCCGGCGCCTTCATCGACGGCCTCGCGGACCTGGTCGGCGAGGCGCTGGTCGAAAGAGGTGGGGTGGGAAACAACAGGCTTGCGATCAGTTCATCAGGCGGGCGGCGGCTGTGTCCGCCCGCAATGTCGGGCTGTGCGTGTTCCCTTTCCGGCTCGACCTCCTGACAATTCAGCCGAGGAAATCGCCATGGACGCATACCTCTGGATGAAGGCGCTGCATGTGATCAGCATCATCGCCTGGATGGCCGGGTTGTTCTATCTGCCGCGGCTTTACGTCTATCACACCCAGACGGCGGTCGGATCGGATGCCTCGGAGACCTTCAAGGTCATGGAACGCAAGTTGCTGCGCATCATCATGAACCCGGCGATGATTGCCTCGATCGTCACCGGGATCATTTTGATCTGGCAGGTCTTCATCGACGCCCTTGTCAGCGAAGGCTGGCTGCACGCCAAGGTCGCCCTCGTCGTCGTCCTGATTGCGTTTCATATGATGCTGGCGCGATGGCGGCGGGCGTTCGCAACTGACAACAACGTGCACAGCGAAAAGTTCTATAGGATGGTGAACGAGGTTCCGACCGTCCTGATGATCGGCATCGTCATCCTGGTGATTGTAAAGCCGTTTTAGCGCTGCCAGCTTACATGGCGGCGCTTGTTCTGCGGCGAGGCTGCGGGCGGAGCATGGCGGCTTTCACCCCGCCCCGGAATCTTGCGCCGAATTCTTTGTTTGACACTTTGCGGCCACCTGAGGCATTGTACTCCAAACGCGAGTTTCCACAGGCAAGACGGCTCAACTTAATCTTGTGGCCGTTGCAGCGCGAAACTTCGCCGTCCCGTCCGTTGTCAAACCTCCACGAACCGAGCTCACCACCGCCATCAGCCGTTCCGGTCCGTGCCGTTTGGCAACCCCTCCATGTCAGTATGGATTCTGGGAAGTGTTTAATGAATCTTAAGGAGCTAAAGTCCAAGCCGGCAGCAGATCTGCTCTCATATGCAGAGGATCTGAAAATAGAGAATGCAAGTTCTCTGCGCAAACAAGAGATGATGTTCGCAATCCTCAAGCAGTTGGCGGAAAATGAGGTCGCCATCTTCGGAGATGGTGTTATCGAAGTTCTTCAGGATGGCTTTGGATTTTTGCGTTCTCCTGAAGCCAATTATCTTCCCGGTCCGGACGACATATACGTCTCACCTAGTCAAATTAGGCGTTTCAGCCTGCGCACTGGCGATACCGTCGAGGGCGAGATCCGCTCTCCCAAGGAGGGTGAACGTTACTTCGCGCTCCTCAAGGTCAACGCCATCAACTTCGGCAACCCCAGCGATGTCCGTCACCGTATCAATTTCGACAACCTGACCCCTCTTTATCCCGAGAACCGCTTCAAGATGGAGGCCGACAACGGCAATGGTCGCGATTTCACCAGCCGCGTCATTGATCTGATCACGCCGATCGGCAAGGGCCAGCGCGCGCTGATCGTCGCGCCGCCGCGCACCGGCAAGACCGTGATGCTGCAGAACATCGCGCATTCGGTCGCGGTCAATCATCCGGAGTGCTACCTGATCGTGCTGCTCATCGACGAACGGCCTGAGGAAGTGACCGACATGGCGCGGTCGGTAAAAGGCGAGGTGGTCAGTTCCACGTTCGATGAACCGGCGTCGCGCCACGTCCAGGTCGCAGAGATGGTCCTGGAAAAGGCCAAGCGGCTGGTGGAACACAAGCGCGACGTGGTGATCTTGCTCGACTCCATCACCCGACTGGCGCGCGCTTACAACACCGTGGTGCCGTCATCCGGCAAGGTGCTGACCGGCGGTGTCGACGCCAACGCGCTGCAGCGGCCCAAGCGCTTTTTCGGGGCCGCTCGCAACATCGAGGAAGGTGGATCGCTGACGATCATCTCCACGGCCTTGATCGACACCGGCTCGCGCATGGACGAGGTCATCTTCGAGGAGTTCAAGGGCACCGGTAACAGCGAGATCATTCTCGACCGCAAGCTCTCCGACAAGCGCACTTGGCCCAGCATCGACATCACCAAGTCGGGCACCCGCAAGGAAGAATTGCTGGTCGACAAGGCGACCTTGTCGAAAATGTGGGTGTTGCGTCGCGTCCTCATGCCGATGGGCGTCACCGACGCCATGGAGTTCCTCCTCGACAAGCTGCGCTCCTCCAAGACCAACGCCGACTTCTTCGAGGCGATGAACGCCTAGTGTACAGACCCAGTCAGATGGTACATCTGACTGGGTCAGATCGTGCACCGAAATCAATCGGTTGCGTGCAGCGACCGTGCATTCTTTGAACGCACCGCTGCACCAGCGCCGGATGTGTCCGGCGTCAGACTTGAACGATTACGGCAGCAGAACCGTGGAGCCGGTAGTTTTTCGTGTCTCCAGGTCGCGGTGGGCTTGGGCGGCTTCCTTTAATGGGTAAGTCTGGCCGATGTCGATCTTGACGTGCCCGGCCGCGACCACATCGAACAGCGCGCTGGCGCTCGCCTGTAGCTCATCCGGCGTCGCCGTGTAGGTCACAAGGGTCGGGCGGGTCAGGTAGAGAGAGCCTTTGGCCGACAGGATGAGCGGATCGATCGGCCCGGTCGGTCCCGAGGCGTTGCCGAAACTCACCATCATGCCGCGGGGACGGAGGCAATCCAGGGAGCCCTCGAACGTGGCCTTGCCGACCGAGTCGTAGACGACGGGGACGCCGCGCCCGTCGGTAATCTCGCGCACGCGCTCGACGAAGTTCTCCCGTGTGTAGACAATGACGTGATCGCAACCGTTAGCGCGCGCCAGATCCGCCTTATCGTCGGTGCCGACGGTCGCGATGACGATGGCGCCGAGGTGTTTCGCCCATTGGCTGGCGATCTGCCCCACGCCGCCGGCAGCCGCGTGCAGAAGAATGACATCACCGGCCTGAACGGCATAGGTCCGACGCAGCAGGTACTCTGCGGTCATGCCTTTCAGCATCATTGCGGCGGCGGTCTGATCAGAGATCGCGTCCGGGAGCTTAACCACCCGGTCCGCCGGCATCAGTCGTATCTCGGCATACGCCCCCACCGGTCCGCTGGCACAGGCGACCCGGTCTCCTGGCTTCAGGCGGTCGACACCCTCCCCGACCGCTTCGATCACTCCCGCTCCCTCCATGCCGATGCCGGACGGCAGGCTCGCCAGCGGGTAGAGGCCGGTGCGATGATAGGTGTCGATGAAGTTGAGCCCTACAGCGGAGCTACGAATCCGCACCTGCCCTGGACCCACGTCGTCCACGGGGACGTTTTCCCAACGCAGAACCTCGGGGCCGCCGGTTTCATGGATGCGGATGGCGTAGCTCACGATGCCCTCCTGTGCTGCGACGGTCGTGTGCCCGCTCCGAGCTCGAAGGCGCGACCCGGCGATCGTTCGTGATCGAGTAGAGCCTCCTTGGTGGTGAGGCCGTTGCCGCCAGAGTATCCGGTCAACTTGCCGGTCGTGCCGACGACGCGATGGCAAGGGATCACCAGCACGATCGGGTTGCGGGCGCAGGCCCCGCCGACGGCACGAGGCGACGTTTCAAGGCGTCTGGCGATGTCTCCGTACGTTGCGGTGCCGCCGTAGGGGATGGCTGCGATCTCCTTCCAGATCCGCCGATCGAACGCGCTGCCGAAGGGATCGAGCGGCAAGTGGAATTCCCTCAGGGTGCCGTCAAAGTACGATCGGATCTGGTCCGCCGCGTCCTCGAGAAGCGCCGAAGGCGGCGGCAAAGGCTCATCCTCGCTCCAGTGCATCTCTACAAGGCTTCCGCCACGTTCTGTGGCCGCCAATTCGCCGAGAGGCGTGGCGACAATGACGCGAAGCGCGGGAAGGGGCGAAGACATGGCAGTCATAGGGCGCGTCCTACTGATGGTCGAGGTGCTGGAGCAAGACCTCCGGTTCGGTAATCGGCAGCCCGCACGTCGAGCCGATGCAAACATACGCCGTCGCTCGGCCGTCGACCATGCCTTTCCCTTTGGCCGGATGCGACGACGGCAGATCTTCGGCGCCCGATGAGATTGGCATGATGATCTTGAGCGGTGTCGGAGCACGAACCGCCGCTCGGCGCAGCGCGGCCGCCTGCGCATCGTCGCGGTCGCCGACGATGACCACCTGTACACCGCGCTCCAGCAACTCGAAATTCGTCAACAATCCCGGCACGGCGATCAGATACTGCGGATTGTTGCCGGAAAACAGGACGATCATCGCATCACAGCGCGCCCGATAGTGTTGGTTGCCGGTCAGGTGATAGAGGCGCGCCAGCACTTCGAGCATTGTCGTGTTGCCGGAGGGTGTGGCGTGGTCGGCAATGGTCTTGGCACGAGTGAAGACGTCCGTCGTGTCATCGGCCGACTGGAAGTAGCCGCCATCCATCGGGTCCCAGTAATAGCGGTCAGCGATCGCCGCCCAGTGCTCGGCGTGCGCCAAGTAGTCCCGCCGTCCCGTCGTCTCGAACAAGGCGACAGCCGCCAGCGCCATCGACGCGTAGTCCTCGATCACCGCAGGATGCCGCGACGAGCCGGCACACCAAGCGTGCAACAGCCGTTCGCCGGCGCTCAGATTACGACTGATGAACCGAAACGCCGCCTCTGCCGCGTCGCGCCAGGCCGGCTGGTCGAACACGGCGGCGGCGCGCGTCAACGCCGCGATCATCAGGCCGTTCCAATCGGCGAGCACCTTGTCGTCACGGAGCGGCGGAACCCGCTTCCGCCGCGCTTCGAGCAGCACCTGTCGACATCTTCTCAACGTTTCCTCATCCGCCTCCGAACGCAACGCGGGAGCGTGGGAGCGATTCAGGATGGTATGGCCTTCCCAGTTCCCCCTCCGCGACACGTCGTAGGCGGCCTTGAACAGGGCCGCGTCGCTGCCGAGCAAATCGTCGATTTCGGCCTCGCTCCACACGTAGTACTTGCCTTCGACGCCCTCACTGTCGGCATCGTAGGCGCCGGCGAAAGCGAAATCAGAGCCGGACGGATCGTCGACGCGAAGATCGGCGAGGCACCACGAGATGGTTTCCGCGATGCGCACCGCAAGCAGCGGATCGCGAGTGTCGAGCCACACTTCGGTCATCAGGTCGACCAGGAGCGCGTTGTCGTAGAGCATTTTCTCGAAATGCGGCACTAGCCAACGACTATCCGTGGCATAGCGGGCGAAGCCGCCGCCGACGTGATCATAGATTCCGCCCTGGCACATGTGTTGCAGCGTGGTCAGCACGGCGTCCCGATACATTTCCGCACGGCTGCGTTTGTAGGCGCGCCACAGGAACCTGAAGAACACCGGCTGCGGGAACTTGGGCGCCCCCGCGGTGCCGCCGAGCGCCGGATCAACTAGCCGCACAGCGGCTGCCGCGGCCTGATCCAGCATGGCCAAGGTCAAGCCAGGGCCGGATTGAGGCGACGACAGCCGCCTGAGGCCGTCGCGCAGCGCCTGGACATTGGTCCGAATGCGACTCGGGTCGTTGTGGTACACGTCGGAGATCGCCCGCAGCACGTCTCCAAACCCCGGGCGGCCGTAGCGCGGCTCGGGAGGAAAATAGGTTCCGCCCCAGAACGGCTCGCCCTCAGGGGTCAAAAACATTGTCAACGGCCAGCCCCCCTGCTCGCCGAGCAGCGCGAGGGCCGACTGATAGATGGCGTCGATGTCCGGCCGCTCTTCGCGATCCACCTTCACGTTGATGAACAGGTCGTTCATCGCCCGGGCGATCTCCGGATCTTCGAAACTTTCGTGTGCCATTACGTGGCACCAGTGACAGGCGGCGTAGCCGATCGATAGCAGCACGGGCTTGTCGGCCTGTCTCGCGTCGCGCAAGACGTCTTCACTCCAGGCGCGCCAATGCACGGGATTGTGCTTATGCTGCAAAAGATAAGGACTGGTCTCGGAAGAGAGGCGATTCATACTGTTCCGCGCTTGTGGTGTACCGAGGGAACGCGATAACGCGAGCCGGGCGACGAGGATGTTGCGCCGAAGCGGCTGCTTGCTTAGTTTGCGCTCGCTGCGGCCAACGACAACCATAATTAGTTTATGGAGATCTTTGCGGGCGTACTTGTTTCCACACGAGTGTCATGGAGGTTTGTTTCATGAAAATGCACATGGACGTCGATCTGACCCCGGAGGAGGCGCGAGTTCTGTTCGGCCTCCCTGACGTTCAGCCGATGCAGAAGGCGATGATGGGGGAAGTCGAGGAACGGATGCGCAAGGCGCTGTCCGTCATGGAGCCGGATGCCGTCGTGAGGATGTGGCTTCCAGCCGGAATGCAGGGCCTGGAAGCGTGGCAGAAGTTCGTCATGGGACGGGTCGGCGCCGCCATGGGTCGCAAAGAGGGTGAAGACACACCCGGCTGAACCGGTTCGGCGCCGCGTTGAATTTCAGGAGACAGCGCCCTTCCTCGATGACACCCACGACGATCTTCGCCCTGGCCTCGGGCGGATCACGAGCCGGCATAGCCGTCATTCGCGTCTCGGGTCCGGAAGCTGCCCGCGCGGCGACAACATTGTGCGGCGGGCGCGATTTACCGGCGCGGCGTCTCGTCCGGCGGCGAATCGTTGGAACGGAAGGCGACACTGTCGACGAGGCTTTGGTGGTTCGTTTTCCTGCCCCGGCAAGCTTTACCGGCGAGGAGGTCATCGAGTTGCATGTGCACGGCGGGGTCGCGGTGGTTGCCGATACCCTGCAGGCACTAGCGGCCTGCCCGGGCCTGCGTCCTGCCGCCCCTGGTGAGTTCACACGCCGCGCGTTCGACAACGGCAAGCTGGACCTGACGGCTGCCGAAGGCCTCGCCGATCTGGTCCAGGCGGAAACCAGCGCGCAACGCCGCCAAGCACTGCGGCAGATGCAGGGCGAACTGGCGGCGCTCTATGATGGCTGGCGGCACCGGCTGCTGGTAACGCTCGCGCACCTGGAGGCGCACATTGATTTCGCGGACGAGGATCTGCCGGATTCGATCGATGACCGGGTTGCCGTCGATGCAGCTATCCTCACCGAAGAGATCGAGCAGCACCTCGGCGACAACCGGCGCGGGGAGCGCATCCGCGACGGGGTGTGCGTGACCATTCTCGGGCCGGTCAACGCCGGCAAGAGCACGCTGTTGAACCGGCTGGCGCGGCGGGAGGCCGCCATCGTCTCCAGCGAGCCGGGCACGACCCGCGATGTGATCGAGGTCCATCTGGATTTGGGTGGCTACGCGGTCGTGCTGCGCGACACCGCCGGACTACGTGACA
The DNA here is from genome assembly GCA_016710335.1 of Rhodospirillales bacterium. NCBI lineage: Bacteria > Pseudomonadati > Pseudomonadota > Alphaproteobacteria > Rhodospirillales > Rhodospirillales bacterium. The sequence continues at coordinate 110,990 of JADJXQ010000024.1, read as the reverse complement.
CCGATGCAGACGTCGAGGCCGAGGGAGTGCGCCGCAGCCGCCACGCGGCGGAGTCGGCGGATCTGCGGCTGGTGGTGTTCGATGGCGCGGTATGGCCAAGGTTCGACGCAGAGGCGGCGGATCTGTTGGAAAGGGATAGCGTCGCCGTGATCAACAAATGCGATCTTGGGCACGTGGGATCGCCGGTTGAGGTGCTGGGTCACCCTGCCTTGCAAATTTCGGCCCGCAACGGCGATGGGCTGGATCGCCTCGTCGAGGTGTTGGAGCAGGAGGTGGGGCGGCGCTTCGAAGCCGGCGAAGCCCCGCAACTCACCCGGATTCGCCATCGCCAGGCGCTCGAGGAGTGTCGAGCCTCCCTCAAGAGCAGCGCATGCGCCTCGTCCAACGAACTCGCTGCGGAAGATTTGCGATTGGCGGCGCGGGCGCTCGGGCGCATCACCGGCCGCGTCGACGTGGAAGACGTGCTGGACGTGATCTTCAAGGATTTCTGCATCGGCAAGTGAGCGGCGCGGCGCGGCAATGACCATCACCAGAGCAGGTTAGATTTCATGGCGCGGATCAAGGGGCCGACCACTGGCTTGGACGTGATCGTCGTCGGCGGCGGACACGCGGGCTGTGAGGCGGCGGCTGCTGCAGCTCGGATTGGAGCCCGAACCCTTCTGCTGACCCACCGGCTGGAAACCATCGGCGAGATGTCTTGCAATCCGGCGATCGGCGGCTTGGCCAAGGGGCAGTTGGTGCGCGAGGTGGATGCACTAGACGGGCTGATGGGGCGCGCCATCGACAGTGCCGGGATACAGTTTCGGATCCTGAACAGAAGCAAGGGACCAGCGGTGCGCGGGCCGCGGGCACAGGCGGACCGCAAGCTTTACAAGGCGGCCATGCAGGCGGTGCTCGCCGAACACGAAAATCTTTCGATCCACGCCGCCGGTGTGGACGACATCCTGATCAACAGGGACGGCGGGGTCTGCGGTGTCCGGTTGGCGGACGGTGAAGACCTGAAGGGAGGTGCCGTGGTGCTCACCACCGGCACCTTCCTTCGAGGCGTCCTTCATACCGGCGAGCATCAGTCTCCTGGTGGCCGCGTCGGTGATGCGCCGGCGATCGCACTGGCCGCGACGCTGGAGCGACTGGGGTTTCGTCGCGGGAGGCTGAAGACCGGTACGCCGCCGCGCATCGATGGACGCACCGTCGACTGGGCGGGTCTGGACGTGCAGGCGGGGGACGATCCGCCACAGCCGTTCTCCTTTCTGACCACGGCGATCACCACCGCGCAGATCCAGTGCTACATCACCGCTACCACCCCGGACACCCACGCTGTCATCCGCGCCAATCTGCATCGGGCGCCGCTGTACTCGGGCCAGATATCCAGCGTCGGGCCGCGCTACTGTCCCTCGATCGAGGACAAAGTGGTGCGCTTCGCGGAGCGGCAACGCCACCAGATCTTTTTGGAGCCGGAGGGTCTGGATGATCCGACTGTCTACCCCAACGGCATTTCAACGTCGCTGCCGCGCGATGTGCAGGCCGCCTTCGTGCGCTCCATCCCGGGGCTGGAGCGGGCAGCGATCGTCCGCCCCGGGTACGCCATCGAATACGACACCGTTGATGCCCGGGAACTGACGCCGACCCTGGAAACCCTGCGTGTGCCGGGCCTCTTCCTCGCGGGCCAGATCAACGGCACGACAGGATACGAAGAAGCTGCCGGCCAGGGGTTGGTGGCCGGGGTCAATGCTGCGCAGAAGGCTGCCGGGGGAGCCCCGTTCCTGATCGACCGCAGCGAAGGCTACATCGGGGTGATGATCGATGATCTGGTGACCCTGGGCGTCACTGAACCCTATCGGATGTTCACGTCGCGCGCCGAATACCGTCTATCGTTGCGCGCCGACAACGCCGATCGCCGCCTGACGCCGAAGGCGGTGGCCGGCGGATTTGCGGGAGAGGCCAGACGGCGTGCGTTCACGGCGAAGCTTGCGGAAATCGATCGGTGCGAGGCGCTCATGCGGAGATTGGCCGCGGCTCCGGCTGATCTCATGCGGCATGGCGTCGCGGTCGCCGGTGACGGCAAGCGACAGAGCGCTTGGACGCTGCTGCGTTATCCCGGCGTTAATGCTTCTGCGCTACAACGGATCTGGCCAGAGTTTGCGAGCGTGCCGGCGAGTGTCGCTGAACACCTGCAAAGCGAGGCCGTTTACGAAGGCTACCTGCAGCGGCAGGAGGCCGATATCCGCGCATTCAATCGCGACGAGTCTCTGCAGCTTCTCCACGCCCTCGACTACGGGGCGATCCCCGGCCTCTCCTCGGAGATCCGGAGCAAGTTGCGCGAAGTGCGACCGGCGACTTTAGGGGCAGCTTCGCGCATTCCCGGCGTCACGCCGGCCGCGTTGACCGTGCTGCTGCGCTACGTGCGTCGGCGCGATCGCGAAGAGCCGGAGCCGCGGGCAGCCCTCCCATGAGCCGCCGATCATGACCGGTCAGGGTGTTTCACGTGAAACACCCCTGGCTCCCGACGCTTGCCAGCGCCTCATCGCCGCCGATGACGTGACCATGGCGCGCTTGGCCGCTTACGTCGACCTGTTGCGCACCTGGTGCCGCCGCATCAACATGGTCGGCGCCCGCACCCTTGACGATCCCTGGCGCCGCCACATCCTCGACTGCGCCCAAATCGCCTCGCATCTGCCGGGCGGCCGCCCTGTTGTCGTCGATCTCGGTACCGGCGCCGGTCTTCCTGGCTTGATCGTCGCGATCTTGACGGACGCCGAAGTCCATCTGGTCGAGAGCAGTGCGCGCAAATGTGCGTTCCTTCAGGAAGCAGCGCGAATCACCCAAACGAAGGTTGCCGTTCATCACGACCGCATTGAAACCCTCCCGCTCACAGGCGTCGACTGCGTCACCGCCCGCGCCTGCGCGCCGTTGTTAAAACTCCTTGAATATGCTGAAAGATTGCTGGCGAGCGACGGAACCTGTTTGTTCCTGAAAGGCGCCGCCGCGGCGGCGGAATTGACGGCGTGCGAGGAACGATGGAAGATGACGGTGTCATTGATCGAGAGTCGGAGTGATCGCTCCGGCCGCATCGTCAAGATCGAGGGCCTCCACAGGCGTGGAGGTCGTTGGTAAGGGAGGTCTCCGCTGGCAATGCCGCGAATCATCGCCATCGCCAATCAGAAGGGCGGAGTGGGCAAAACGACGACTGCAATAAACCTCGGGACGGCTCTCGCGGCGGTGCACAAGCGCGTCCTGATCCTCGACCTCGACCCTCAGGGCAATGCCAGCACCGGCCTGGGCGTTGATCGCTCTGCGCGCCGGAAGAGCACCTACCACGTCCTGATAGGCAACCAGACCCTTGCCGACGCCGCCATCGAGACAGTTGTCCCCGGCCTCCGGATCGTTCCTTCGGGCGTGCACCTTGCGGCCGCAGAAATTGAACTTGTCCCGATGGAACGCCGGGAATTTTTCCTGAAGGACGCCTTCGCGGACAGTCTCGGAACCTACGATTACATTTTGATCGACTGTCCTCCAGCCCTCGGGTTGCTGACCATCAACGCCCTGGTAGCTGCGGATTCAGTGCTCGTCCCCTTGCAGTGTGAATTCTTCGCGCTGGAAGGCATCAGCCACCTTGTGCGGACAGTCGAGAAAGTAAAGCGGCTTTTTAACCCTTTGTTAACCCTACAGGGCATCGTGCTGACAATGTTCGACCGCCGCAACAACTTGTCCACGCTTGTCGCCAACGACGTGCGCAGCTTTTTCGGCGAGACCGTCTACAGCACCGTCATTCCGCGCAACGTCCGCGTCTCCGAAGCTCCGTCGCACGGCAGACCAGTTTTGGTCTACGACTTGAAGTCGGCGGGCGCCCGCGCCTACCTTACCCTTGCCGGCGAGGTCCTCAAGCGTGAGCGGTTGGCGCCGGCCGCGGCCTGATGGCGACGGATAACCGTCGAAAGCAACTGGGAAAAGGCCTCTCCGCTCTGCTCGGAGAGGATGACGGGGATTACGCCGGTCTCGACCGCTTGCATGGACCGAATATGGTTCCGGTCGAGTTGTTGGCGCCCAGTCTCTTGCAGCCCCGTCGTCATATGAACCCCGAGGACTTGCAGCAGCTTGCGCAATCGGTGGGCGAAAAAGGCGTGTTGCAGCCGTTGCTGGTTCGCCGCAACGGCGATGACCCGACCATGTTCGAGATCATCGCCGGGGAACGCCGGTGGCGAGCGGCGCAGATGGCTGGGCTTTACGAAGTCCCGGTAGTCATCAAGGACCTGGACGACCGCGATGCGCTAGAAATTGCGTTGGTCGAAAACCTCCAGCGCGAGAACCTGTCGCCGCTTGAAGAGGCGCTCGGCTACAGCCGCCTGATGAGCGAATTCTCTCACACCCAGGAAGACTTGGCGAAGCGCCTCGGTAAGAGCCGCAGCCACGTCGCCAACATGGTCCGGCTGCTCAGCCTCCCGGAGGAGGTCAAGGGCTTGGTGGAATCGGGTGCTCTGTCGGCGGGTCATGGGCGCGCCCTTCTCGGCGCGGCCAATGCCGCCGAACTGGCGCGGCGGGTGGTCAAGCAGGGTTTAAACGTGCGGCAGACCGAACGACTCGCGATGGAGCAAGGCAAGACGGGCGCTCACCCGCGGAGCCCCAAGGAAAAGGATGCAGATACGCTATCGTTAGAGCGCGACCTGAGCAACCTCCTCGGCCTTGTCGTTGAGATGCGCCTCCACCGCGGCGGCGGGTCCCTCACGCTGCACTACCGCTCCCTGGAACAACTGGATGATATTCTGCACCGCCTGACCCAGGCCGCAGGCGCCGCTGTGGTGCGCAATTCTCCGCATGCCTCGGCCACCAGCGCCGAGCCGACCGCACCCAATGCCGGTTCCGCCGACTCCGTTTCGGAGTCGTAACGACAGGGTCGACTTACGTAAAATCATCCCGCTCGCGAAACGACCCGTTTCTTGAACGAAACGAACGGCCTCTGGGGCCTCAGCCAGTGGACGCGGCCTGGGCGAGGCGCATCAGCGCGCGGTGACAGACGGCGTTGCCCGGCAGCCCGGTGGTCTTGCAGTCCAATTCCGCCTGCAACAGAACATGCAGGGCCGGCGCCAGCCGGCCTGACGGCCACAGTCGCAAGTGACGCTGAAACCGCTGGCGCACCATGACGAAGACCGGTGGCCTTAGAGCGCTCATAGCCTGCTCGGCGCTGCGCCCCTGTTCTACCAACTCAGCGGCCTGCAACAGGCGCTGAAGGTGGCGCGCCGCTGCACGGATCACCATTACCGGCTGCGCCCCACCGGCGAAAAGCCGCTCCATCTCGCGATCGAGGATGCGGGCGTCGCCATCACACGCGGCGAAGACCGCCGCGTCAAGCGAGGCGGCGCCGTTATCGTCGATACAGGCGACAACGTCTGCAAGCTCGATCCGTGGCGCGGCCCCCACGTACAGAACCAGTTTCTCCAGCTCCCGCCGTGCCTGCGCCCGATCGGGAGAAAGGTGGCGAGCGAGCGCCTCGGCTGCATCTTCGGAAATGCCCTTGGCCCCCTCCGCCAAAACCTCTCGTACAAGGCGGATCAGGGCCTGGCCGTCATCCACGTAGCAGGCAACCGCCGCTCCATTGCCGGCGCTCTCGACGGCTTTGCGGAGGGCCGAGCCTTTGGTCAACTCACCGGCCTCGATGATCGCTCGTCCCGCGACAGGCGTCTGGTGGAGCCAAGCGCCGACTATCGCGCCGACGGCGTCCGTAGCGCCGCAGACGCGCACCACCCGTTCGCCGCCGGTGAAGGGCAGGGCGGCCGCTTCGTCGGCGAGGCGTGCCGGATCCGAGGTCAATGCTGCAACGCTCAGTTCGACGACCGCGAAGGGATCGCCAGGATCGACGCCGATGGCGCGAAGGACGGCCTCCGCGCGCTCCGCAATCAGTCCGGCGTTTGGCCCGTAGAACAGGATGGCGCGGATCTTGTTATCGGGCTCCCGAACGAACGCATCGGCCTGAGCCGACCGGACGATCACCTGAGACTGTCCGCCACCGCGGCATGATCCGAGGCGAAATGCACCCCGAGACGCGTGCGGATTTCCCGCGCGATGCGGTCGATAGTGCGGCGCCGCGCGTCGTTCTCAGACGTCAGCGTCGAAAACTGGGCCGTGTCGAGAAGATTATAGCTGCTCGTAGCGAAGCTGCGATCGCTGAGCACCACGACGCCCGACCGGTTGTCCACCAGCTTGAACTGGGCCTCCACGCTGAGGTTCGCGCGCGTCGCAAGGCCAGTCCGTTCCACGGCGACCTCGCTGATGACTTCGTCCAGATCCACCTCCAGCAGATAGCGCGGCGTCGCCGGCACGCCACGAGGAGTCAGAAGGTCCATCAAAGCGTTGCGCATCTGTTGACCACTGCGGTCCGCAATCACCGCGACCTTGATCTCGCTCAGCTCGCCGAGGACGTCCTCCGGGTCGCCTGCCCCGCCGTACATGGGCCGGAACCCGCACCCGGCGGCGGCGAGTAGCAGAACGACGACGCCGGTTCTAAAGAACCACATTGACGATCCGGTTCGGCACGACGATCACCTTACGCGGCTCGCCGCCGGCGATGGCTCTGGAGACGGTGGGAACGGCCAGCGCCGCCGCTCGCGCGTCTGCGTCGGCGCTGTCCTTGGGAAGCTCGATGGTGCCGCGCAGCTTGCCGTTGACCTGCACCGCCACGGTCACGGTGTCGTCCACCAGGAGCGCCGGGTCCGCAACCGGCCACGGCGTGTCGGCAAGCAGGCGGTCATGGCCGAGGCGTTGCCACATTTCCTCCGCCAAATGCGGCATCATCGGCCCGACCAGAATGACGAGCGTCTCGAGTCCCCGACGCCGCACCCACGCGGATGCTGCGTCATCGCCGTGGAAGTCTCCGAGCACGTTAGCGAACTCGCGGATCCGCGCGACCGCCCTATTAAAGCCGAACTTCTCCAGATCGTCGGTTATGCGGGCGATGGTCTTGTGCATCTCCCGGAAAACCACGGCCGCTTCCGATCCGTCGGCGCGCGGATCAAAATGCTCCGGCTGCTCGCCATCGACGGCAACGACGGCATCCCCAGGAGCATCGATCATCCGCCAAAGGCGGTTGGCGAAGCGCCAGGCGCCCTCGACGCCGGCCTCGCTCCACTCCAGGTCGCGCTCCGGCGGGGTGTCCGACAGCATGAACAGCCGTGCCGTGTCGGCGCCGTAGATGTCGATGATCGTTTCCGGATCGACCACATTGCGCTTCGACTTGCTCATGGACTCCGAGCGGCCGACGGTCACCGGCTCGCCGCTGCCGACCCGCAGCACGGCCCCGTCGTCGCGATGTTCCACCTCCTTAGGGAACAGCCATTTCCCGCCCGGGTCGCGGTAGGTCTCGTGGCACACCATGCCTTGCGTGAACAGGCCGGCGAATGGTTCGTCCATGTCGACGTGGCCCGTCTGGCGCATGGCGCGGACGAAGAACCGCGAATAGAGAAGGTGAAGGATGGCATGCTCGATGCCGCCCACGTACTGATCGACCGGCAGCCAGTAGTCGGCAGCGTCGCGATCCACCGGCACATCGGCTTGAGCTGAACAATAGCGCGCGAAGTACCAGGAAGAGTCGACGAATGTGTCCATGGTGTCGGTTTCGCGCCGGGCCGGACCGCCGCAAGTGGGGCACGCGGCGTGCTTCCAGGTGGGGTGGTGGTCGAGCGGGTTGCCGGGCACATCGAAGCGCGCGTCGTCGGGAAGCACCACCGGCAAGTCCTGTTCCGGCACCGGAACGACGCCGCAGGCCGTGCAGTGCACGACAGGGATCGGGCACCCCGGTAGCGCTGTCGCGAGATACCCCAATCCCGAAGCCGATAGTTGGTCATCGGTTCGCCCGCACCGAGTTCCAATAGCCGGCGTGACATTTCTTCCTTGGCCGCCCCCACTTCCAGGCCATCGAGGAACGCCGAGTTGATCAGCACCCCCTCGCCGGTATAGGCCTCGTCGCCGATCAAAAACGCGCGCGGGTCCGCATCGCGCGGCGCCACGACCGGTAACACCGGCAACCCGTACTTGCGGGCGAAGTCCAGGTCGCGCTGGTCGTGGGCCGGGCAGCCGAAGATGGCGCCGCTGCCGTACTCCATCAGCACGAAATTGGCGACGTAGACCGGCAGTTCGCAGCCGCCGACGAATGGATGGAGCGCGCGCAGCCCTGTATCGTGGCCTTCCTTCTCGGCCGTCTCGATCGCCTCCTCGCTGGTGCCCAGGCGACTGCAGCGGGCGATGAATTCGGCAAGCGCCGGTTCCGATGCGGCCAGTTCCGCTGCCAGCGGGTGGTTTGGCGATAGAGCGCAGAACGATGCGCCAAACAGGGTGTCGTGGCGGGTGGTGAACACCTCCAGCCGGTCCTCACGCCCTTTGAGTTCGAAAGAAACGCGCGCCCCCTCGGACCGGCCGATCCAGTTGCGCTGCATCAGCCGCACCCGCTCCGGCCAACGGTCGAGCCGGTCGAGCGCGGCGAGCAGATCGTCGGCGAACGCGGTGATGCGGAGGAACCACTGGCTGAGCTTGCGGCGCTCGATCAGAGCGCCGGAACGCCAGCCGCGGCCGTCGATGACCTGCTCGTTGGCCAGCACAGTATTGTCGGCCGGGTCCCAATTGACCCACGATTCCCGCTGATATGCGAGCCCAGCCTTGAGAAAATCCAGGAACAGCCGCTGTTGGTGACGATAGTAGTCGACATTGCAGGTGGCAACCTCCCGCGACCAGTCGATCGAGAGGCCCATGGATTTGAGCTGACCGCGCATAGCGGCAATGTTGGAGTCCGTCCACACCCTCGGGTCGATGCCCCGCTCCATGGCCGCGTTCTCCGCCGGCAACCCGAATGCGTCCCAGCCCATGGGATGCAGAACGTTGTAGCCGCGGGCGCGCATGAAGCGGGCGACAACGTCGCCGAGGGTGTAGTTGCGGACATGCCCCATATGGATGCGCCCTGACGGATAGGGGAACATCTCCAGAACGTAGTACTTGCGCCGGTCCGGGTCCTCGACGGCGCGGAAGCAACCGAGGTCTTCCCAGACCGCCTGCCACTTGGCCTCGGCCTCCTTGAAGTTGTATCGCGACATTCGCTCTCGCAAAGATTGACTGGGGAACGGGTTCCGAGAGGCCAGGCTACTCCTGACGAACCTCGAAGCGCAGTTGACGCGCCTTCGACAGGATGGCGTCCTCGATCTTGGTAGCGGTCTCGCTCGGCAGCGGCGCATCGCGCCAGCCGCCGGTGCCTTCGTCCACCTGTCGGAAAACCGCGACTTTGACGCCATCGGCGCGCAGCGAACGGCCGAGGATGTACACATTCATCTTGAACCGCTCGTCGGGTGTCTCCGGCGGCGTGTACCAGTCGGTGATGATCACGCCACCGAACGGATCGGCCGAGTTCACCGGCATGAACGCGATGGTATCCAGCGACGCCCGCCACAAGAAGCTGTTGACGCCAATGCCGCCGCCGCCGCCGTCTCCTGGCGCGTCACCTCTGCCACCGCCGCTGAAGTCGTAACCGAGGCCGCCTTCGCCGAAGATCGAATCCCGCTGGGCATAGGGGTTGCCTTGCGTCTGACCGCTCGGCAGGCCGGTCGGGTATTCGCCCTCGACCTTGGCGTCGGAGCAGCCGGTCACCAGGGCAGCGCAAAGCGCCATCGCGCCAAGGACACGCCCCGCCGCCGCCCGCCTGCTTTTCACCACCACACACTTCATCATCATTGCTCGTGTTAAACGATTCCAATCCGCCGGCGCCATTGATAGCGCGACAACGCACCGTTGCACAATCGGCTCTGTCGCGGGTGCATCGGGCGGGGCCGCCGAAGCGCCCCCGATCTCCCTGGTCGGAACCGTCAGGCTCGACTATTTTTTCGAAGCGATCCCGCTCCGTCCAACGGCTTTCGCGAAAGAGACACGGCTCTTGACCCAGATCGTCTGGCTCGCCTCGTTCCCCAAATCCGGCAATACGTGGGTGCGGGCGCTGCTCGCCAACTACCTCTCCGGCCGCGATACACCTGTCGACATCAACAGCCTGCCGAACTTTGTCTACGGCGACATGCGCGCGGAGTACTACGAGCGACTGTCCGGACGAAAGGTGCAGGACCTGTCGTGGGCAGAGATCAACCGGCTGCGACCGCGCGTTCACCAGTTCCTTGCCGGCGCCCGCGACGGGCTGGTGTTCGTCAAAACCCACAACCGCCTCTCCAGCATCGATGGCATCCCAACGATCACCCCGCATGTCACGTTCGGCGCCGTTTACGTGGTTCGCAACCCGCTGGACATGGTGATTTCTTTCGCCCGCCATTACGGCCTTCCGCTCGACCGCGCCGCGCAGGCGATCTGCTTCAAGGGGCTGGAGATCCCTCCGAAGTCCGGCCACATCCTTCAGACCCTGTCGGACTGGAGCACCCACGTCGGCGGATGGCTGCGGGCGCCCGGCCTTTATCACAAGGTGGTGCGCTATGAGGATCTGTCCGCCGATCCCGTCGCCGCGTTCGCAGAAATCATCGACTTCCTCCGTCTGCAGCGCAATCGCAAGCGCCTCAAGATGGCTGTCCGCTTCAGCTCCTTCACCGAACTGGCCCGCCAGGAGAGAACGACCGGCTTCATCGAGCGCTCCCGGAGCGCAGAGCGGTTCTTTGCCCAGGGCCGGACAGGGGTGTGGCGCGGCGTGTTGAGTGAAAGGGACGTGCGGCTGATCACAGACCATCATGGTGAGATGATGCAAGAACTGGGCTATCTGGCGCCCGACGGCCGCATTGCCGTCTAGCAGCCACGCCGGATACGAAGGCACGAGCGCATGGCCAAGGCAACCACAGGCACCCGCAGAGCGGCCTCCGCCGGCAGCATCGGCGCGTTGCTGCTCGAAGCCGTGCGCGACCACCGGCAGGGGCGCCTCGATCGGGCGGTCCGACGCTATACGGACGTGCTGCGCCGTGACCCGCGTAACGCAGAGGCCCTGCATTTGCTCGGCGTGGTCCACCACCAGCGTGGGGACCACAACCGCGCCTTGACTTTGATTGGCAGGGCCATCGCCCTCAACGGCGACGATCCCGCCTTTCATAGCAATCTGGGCGCCGTTCTTCTCGCCCTGGGTCGCCTCGACGCCGCCGCCGCAAGCCTCCGTCACGCCGTCACTCTCGATTCCACACACTCGGACGCGTTGAACAACCTAGGCAACGTCCTCATGCGCCAGGGACAAGCGGAGGCGGCGGAAGCGTCCTATCGGCAGGCTCTCGCTGCGCGACCAGAGAATGTGGCCGCCCGCAACAACCTCGGCAGCGCGCTGCGGGAGCAGGGAAAACTGGACGAGGCCGCCGCCGCCTATCGGTGGTCGCTCTCGGTCCAGCCCCGTCATGCCCCCGCGCTCTCGAACCTCGGTCGGATCCTGCACGACATGGGGCGTTATGACGAAGCGCTGGAGTGCTACGACCGCGCCATTGCCATCAATCCCGAGTTGGCCGAGGCGCACGGCAACCGCGCCACCCTGCTTCTGCAGTTGGGGCGATTCGCGGAGGGCTGGGAGGAATACGAGTGGCGCTGGCGCAACGCCGGCTTCACTACGCCTGCCCGGGCTTTTGAGCAGCCGCCGTGGAATGGCTCCGATCTCTGTGGACGCACGATCCTGCTCCACGCCGAGCAGGGTCTGGGTTCCGCCATTCAGTTCGTCCGCTACGCGGCTGTGGTGACGGGGCGCGGCGGCCGAGTGGTGCTGGAATGCCAGAAACCGCTAGCGCGGCTATTCGCCTCGCTTCGGTCGCAAACCAACGCGGCGGTCGCACATTTGGTCATCAAGGGAGAGCCGCTTCCGGCGTTCGATGTGCATGCACCGCTGATGAGCCTGCCGCGGCTGCTCGGCACCCGGCTCGAGACCATCCCTGCGGCCATCCCGTACCTGTTCGCGGAAGAGGCTCTCGCGGCTGAATGGGGGGCGCGGCTCGCCCGGTGCGACGGTACCAGAATTGGTCTCGCATGGGCCGGCAACCGGCGCCACCACAACGACCGCAACCGCTCCATGCCCGCGACCGCGCTGGCGCCTCTGGCGGCGATGGAGGGTTGCGCCACATTCAGCCTGCAGGTTGGCGACGCTGCCGCGGACCCAAACGCCCTCCCGGCCGGCTCCGTCATTGATCTGGCGCCGGACCTTCGGGATTTCGCCGACACGGCCGCCGTGATCTCGCAACTGGATCTGGTGATCTCGGTGGACACCGCCGTCGCGCACTTGGCGGGGGCGCTGGGACGTCCGGTGTGGATGCTGGTGCCCCATGTCTCTGAATGGCGCTGGCTGACCGAGCGCGAAGACACGCCCTGGTACCCCACCATGCGCCTCTTTCGGCAACGGTCGCCCGGCGACTGGGACGAAGTGGTCCGGCGGGTCCGCGACCGCCTCGCGACGATGTTTGCACCGGATCGGCCTCGATGAGCGGCATCGTCTGGCTGGCGTCCTATCCCAAATCCGGAAACACGTGGCTTCGCGCCTTTCTCGCCAATTACACGAGCGGCGGCGACGAGGCATTCGACATCAACAGACTGCCGTCTTTCTCGTTCGCCGACATGCGGGCCGAACCTTACGAGCGAATTTCCGGTCGGCCGGCCTCGTCGCTCACCGGCGCCGACTTCAATCGCTTGCGTCCCCAGGTCCATCGCCACTTCGCCAAGGCGCGGGCGGGGCCGGTATTCGTCAAGACGCACAGCGTTTTGGCGCTGATGGGCAACGTCCCGACGATCACCCCCGACGTCACCGCCGGCGCCGTTTACGTAGTGCGCAATCCGCTGGACGTCGCCGTCTCTTACGCCGCTCATAACGCTCTCAGCATCGATACCGCCATCGATCTCGTCTGTCTGGAGAGCTTTCGGGTGCCGCCTGGCGACGGTCAGGTCCCGCAGTTCATCGGCGACTGGAGCGCGCATGTGCGAAGCTGGCGCCACGTGCGCGGTCTTCCCAAGGTGGTGCTCCGCTACGAGGACATGGTCGCGCATCCGGCAACGGCGTTCGAGAGCGTGATCGCGTTCCTGAAACTGCCGCGCGACCGCCGCAAGCTGAAGCGCGCCATCCGCAATAGCGCCTTCCCCACGCTAGCGGCGCAGGAGGCCACGGCCGGCTTCCGCGAGCGCCCGCCGCCGGCCGAGCGCTTTTTTCGCAGCGGCAGGAGCGGCGGTTGGCGCGATGCGTTGACCGATGAGCAGGCGGCGCGCATCCTCGACCGCCACCGGCCGATGATGATCGAGCTCGGCTACCTTTCCCCTTCCGGCGCCTTGCTGGTCTAGAAAGACATGCCGGTATCCCACGACCGCCTGCAGACGATCCTCGTGGACGCCGTCCGTCACCATCAGGACGGGCGGCTGGAGGAAGCGGAAAAGCTTTACCGCCGCGTTCTCAGAGCCAACCCGAAACACCCAGACGCGCTGCATCTGCTCGGCGTCATCGCACACCAGCGCGGGCAGAACGAGCGGGCGCGACAGCTCATCTCAGACGCGATCGTCCTCAACGACCGCGACGCCGCCTACCACAACAATCTCGGCACCGTGCTGCTCGCACTGCATGAGCCGGAAGCCGCCGCCGCAGCGTTGCGCCGTGCCCTGGCGCTGAACCCCGCCTATCCGGAGGCCCACAACAACCTCGGCAATGCCCTGCAGGCGCTGGGCCGGCCAGACGAGGCGGTACACTGCTACCGGCGAGCGGCCAGGATCCGCCCGACGTACGCCGAAGCCCACGCCAACCACGGGCGGGCGCTGCGCGCGTTGGGCGATCTGGCGGGCGCCGTCACCGCATTGCAACGGGCGATTGCCCTGCAGCCGCACTACGTCACGGCGTTGAAGGACCTGGGCGATGTTCTCGGCGAAAGCGGCCGTCCCGGAGAGGCGGAAGCTCGTTATCGCCAAGCGCTCGATGTGGACCCGCACGACGCGGACGTCCGCGCCGCTCTCGCCGCCGCATGGGAGCACGCAAGCCGGCTTACGGAAGCGTTGGCGGCGGCGGAGGCGGTGCTGCACCATCAGCCGACGCACCTCAGGGCGACGGTGGTCGCCGCCCGTTGCGAGCGGCGCCTGGGTCGGCCCGAGGACGGTCTTCGCCGCCTCGGCGCGCTTCACCTCGACCGCCTCGACCCCGACTCGCGGGCCTTCGCCAGCTTCGAGCTGGCGACAATCCACGATCGGCTCGGAAACTACGACCAGGCGTACCCCTGGTTCGAAGCGGGCAACCGGCTCATCCTCGCGAGTCCGGCGGCGCGGGTACTGGATCGCGACGCGTTCCCAAAGCAAGTTGAGCGGGTCAGCCAGCGCTTCACGTCGGAATGGGTGGCATCGTGGACGCCTCCCGTACCGGACTCGGAAAACGCCGCCTCGTCGTTTCTGGTCGGCTTTCCGCGCTCCGGCACCACGCTTCTCGATCAGGTGCTGGACGCGCACCCGCTAATCGCCACCATCGAAGAAAAGCCGATGCTTGATGTGGTCAAACACGCCATTGACGCCGATTTCGGCGGCTACCCGGATGCGCTTGCGACGCTGACACCGGATGACCTCGCCATCCTGCGCGAGATTTACCACCGGGAAACCGCCCGCTACGCCAGCGCCCCGCCCGGCGGCCTGCTGATCGACAAGATGCCGCTCAACGCCATTGATGCCGGATTGATACACCGCCTGTTCCCGGACGCCAAAATCCTGTTGGCGCTCCGCCATCCATGCGACGTGGTGTTGAGCGGCTTCATGCAGGCGTTCCGGCCCAACCTCGCGATGATCCAGTTCGGAAGCCTCGCCGACACCGCCCGCCTCTACGTCCAGGTCATGGCGCTGTGGCGGCAATACCAGGCGCTGCTGCCGATGCAGGTGATCACGGTGCGCTATGAGGACCTAGTTGCCGACTTCTCCGCCGAGGCCGCCCGTGTGCTGGCGCTCCTGGGGGTACCCTGGGACGACGCGGTGTTCGCCTACGCCGACCACGCCCGCTCGCGGAACATCTCGACCCCCAGCTACCACCAGGTCGTGCAGCCGATCTATACCCGGTCCATCGGGCGCTGGCGCCACTACCGGAGCCGGCTCGAGCCACTCCTGCCGATGCTCCAACCGTACATGGACGACTTCGGTTACACGCGCGACGGCATGACGACAAGGCTATTGTCGCCCCGGCCTGCCAATAATTTTCATTAGCAACCAGAAGCAATCTTAAGCGGCCCGCTACAATTTTTCTTGTGCGCCGATTTGTCCGTGATAAAGTCAAGCTACTAGCATGAAGCGGCTGTAGAAGCCGCAGCCGGGCTTGCTCGGGGGCGGCGGGGTGTGCCGCGAACCTTGGGCTGGGAGGGGCATGATGCGGATCTCCGCTTTGCTGTGCGCGGCTTCTGCGGTTCCGTTCGTGCTCGGGGCGTGTGCCGTGAAGGTCAAGCAACCGAGCATGGACATGGCAAAATTCGAAATGGAGTACAACGCCGAGGGCGGCATCGATTGTCCCGCTACACGTGAAAAAATAGCTCTGTTGTCTGGTCGGGTCACAGATGCACCGTCGGCAACGACCGAAGTCGATGTCGGTGCGGCGGTCTCGCACCACGCGGTCGCCAGTATTGGCACCGTCGGGCGGTCCGCGATGTTCGGATCGCCCGGGATGGGGATGATGTCGGCGATGCCGATCGTCGGCGCCGTCGGCAACATCGCAATGGTCGGATACCAGATGGCCACCTTGCAGGACCGCGTCGACGAGCAGCAGGCCGCGGCTCAGGTGCAAATGAACGCACAGACGGACCAGACCGCTCTCAGCATGCTCCGTCAGCAGTATGCCTACGCCTGCGCCACGCCCACCAAGTGAAGTGGCCAAACTGGCAAGCCATTATGTTGCGGCCAATGCTCGGCCATGGTGGCGGATGTGGTCCTCCATGAAGGTTGCGATGAAATAGTAGCTGTGGTCGTAGCCCTCGTGGCGGCGAAGTATGAGGGGCACACCGGCCTGCCGGCACGCAGCCTCGAACAGGTCCGGGCGAAGCTGTTCGTCCAGGAACGGGTCCGCCAAACCCTGGTCGACCAATATGGGAGTCGTCCAACCGCTGTCGCCGACCAGCGCGCACGCATCATGGTCGAGCCACTGATCGCGATCCGCGCCGATGTAGCCGCCCAGCGCCTTCTGGCCCCACGGCACCCGGCTTGGCGCGACGATCGGCGCGAATGCCGACAGCGAGCGGTAGCGTCCGGGACTCTTGAAGGCGATGGTGAGCGCGCCGTGCCCCCCCATCGAATGCCCGAAAATCCCTTGTAGCCCTGCGTCGACGGGAAAATGCACGGCCACCAGCGCCGGCAACTCGTCCGTCACATAGCGGTACATCCGGTAGTGGTGCGACCACGGCTCCACCGTGGCGTCCACATAGAAGCCGGCGCCGGAGCCGAAGTCATAAGCGTCGTGCTCCCCCGGCAGATCTGTTCCGCGCGGGCTGGTGTCGGGAAACAGCAACGCCAGCCCGTGTTCCGCCGCGCTGCGCTGCGCGCCGGCCTTCTCCGTCGCGTTGGCCCAGGTGCAGGTGAGGCCCGAGAGGTACGTCAGCAGCGGGCATTTCGCTTCGTCGGCCTGCGGCGGCAGGAAGATGGCGAACTCCATGTTGGTTCCGGTCGCCACCGAATGGTGGCGGTAGACCGCTTGGCGCCCGCCGAAGCAGCGGTGCTCCTCGATCAGTTCAAGCGTCATGATGCCATACCCTGCAGTCAGCAGCTCATCTGTCGTCACTCTTCCAGTGCCTCACCCTGAGTCTGTCGAAGGGTGGGCCAAGACGCTTGCGCAACGTCTTTCTTCTTATTCCTCAGTACACAACGACGCTGCGGATCGACTCGCCGGCGTGCATCAGGTCGAACGCCTCGTTGATCCGCTCCAGGGGCAATGTGTGGGTGACCAAATCGTCGATGTTGATCTTGCCGTCCATGTACCAGTCGACGATCTTCGGCACGTCGGTGCGTCCGCGGGCGCCACCGAAAGCGGTGCCTCGCCACGACCGGCCGGTGACGAGCTGGAACGGCCGGGTCGAGATCTCCTGGCCGGCGCCGGCAACACCGATGATGATGCATTCCCCCCAGCCCTTGTGGCAGCATTCCAATGCTTGGCGCATCAGGGTGACGTTGCCGACGCACTCGAAGGCGTAATCGGCGCCGCCGCCCGTCAGGTCGACGATATGCCCGACAAGGTCGCCGGCCACGTCTTCCGGGTTCACGAAGTGGGTCATGCCAAATTTCTCGGCCATGGCGCGCTTGCCGGGGTTAATGTCGACGCCGACGATCATGTCGGCGCCCACCATGCGCGCGCCCTGGATGACGTTGAGGCCGATGCCGCCGAGCCCGAACACCACGACGTTCGAGCCCGGCTCCACCTTGGCGGTGTAGATTATCGCTCCGATGCCGGTGGTAACGCCGCAGCCGATGGTGCAGATCTTGTCGAACGGCGCGTCCTTCCGCACCTTGGCGACCGCAATCTCCGGAAGCACCGTGAAGTTGGCGAAGGTCGACGTGCCCATGTAGTGCAACAGCGGCGCGTCGTTGAGCGAAAACCGGCTGGTGCCGTCCGGCATGAGCCCCTTGCCCTGTGTCGCCCGGATTTTTTGGCAGAGATTGGTCTTGGGATTGAGGCAGAACTCGCACTCCCGGCATTCCGGCGTGTAAAGCGGGATGACGTGATCGCCGGGCGCGACAGACGTGACTCCCGCACCGACCTCGACAACCACTCCTGCACCCTCGTGCCCAAGAATGGCGGGGAACAGGCCTTCCGGGTCGGCGCCGGAGCGCGTGAACTCGTCGGTGTGGCAAATGCCGGTCGCCTTGATCTCCACCAATACTTCGCCCGCCTTCGGGCCTTCCAGCTTCACGGTTTCGATGACGAGCGGCTTCCCGGCCTCATGGGCTACGGCGGCGCGTACGTCCATGGCGCGTCCTTTCCGGATGTTGGGCATATCCACAAGCAGCGACGAGACTACCGCGCCTTGCCGAAACCGCCAATGCCTGCGACGCCGGCGGCGCCGCTACCGCTTAGGCGTCGCAGGGTGCGCGTGTCGATCCCGCCGAGCGCATAGACGGGGACCGGACTCGCCCGCGTCAATGCCGCAAATCTCAGGCTGCCCAGCGCTCTCGCGTCCGGGTGGCTGCGGGTGGCGAAAACCGGCGATAGCAGC
Organism: Rhodospirillales bacterium; assembly: GCA_016710335.1. Lineage (NCBI taxonomy): Bacteria > Pseudomonadati > Pseudomonadota > Alphaproteobacteria > Rhodospirillales > Rhodospirillales bacterium. The sequence goes on along the minus strand of JADJXQ010000024.1, from coordinate 92,871 downwards.
ACTGCGTCGACGTCAGCGGCGGCCGCGCGGCGAATGGCGCCGGAGGAATGCGCCGCCGCGGTCACCATCCAGCCTCGCCGCCGCCACAGTCTCCACGTCTGCGGCGCGCTCTTGAGCATGGCTTCCGGCAAGTGAACGCCCGCGGCCCCCGCGCTTATGGCCAGCTCTGGATCGGCAGCAACCAACAGCCGCAGCCCGCGCCTCCGGCACGTCGCAGCCAGACGGTGTGCCAGAGCTTGCCGTTCCGACGCCGGCGCATCGTAGTGCCGCAGGACAACGGCCGCGCCCGGCGGCAGGTCCTCGATGGCCGCCGACGGATCTGGCAGCCGCCGCTCGTCCGTCATCAGCACCAGGCGCGGCAGGCCGATCGCAGAGGTAGGTGGTTTGAGTCGGCGGACCAACTCTGTTAGGGTCGACGCCACGAACGCTTCGTATCCTCAGATGCAGTGGATCCCGGCGCGATGCTACCGGAAGAAGTCGACGCCAAACAGATCGTCGCGGGGCTCGCCGCGGTACGCGGTCAGATCGCAACGTCCGCCGCCGAAGTGGGGCGGTCGCCGGACGAGGTGACTCTGGTGGCCGTCAGCAAGTCCCAGCCTGTCGAACGCATAACGGCGGCCATTGCCGAGGGCCAGACCGCGTTCGGCGAGAACCGGATTCCGGAGGCCGAGGAGAAGTGGCCCGAGATCCGCGCAGCCTTCCCTGACGTGCGCCTGCATCTCATCGGCCCCCTGCAGCGCAACAAGGTGCGCCGCGCCGTGGAGCTGTTCGACGTCATCGAGACTGTCGACCGGCCGAAGCTCGCCCGCCACCTGGCCGAAGTCATGGCAGAGATGGGCCATCGGCCGGAGGTGCTGATCCAGGTCAACACCGGCGAGGAGCCCCAGAAAAACGGTGTGTTGCCGGAGGAGACCGATGCGCTGGTGCGGCTCTGCCGCGATGAATTCGGGCTGCCGGTGACCGGGCTGATGTGCATTCCGCCGCAGGACGAGGAGCCGGCACTGCACTTCGCCCTTCTGCGGGAAATTGCCCGCCGCAATGGCTTGACCAAGCTCAGCATGGGCATGACCGCCGACTACCCCACAGCGGTGCGGTTCGGGGCGACCTCGGTACGCGTCGGCACCGCGATCTTCGGGCCGCGACTGGTTCTATAGACGAAACGGGCGTCAGCCGCCGATATCGACCATCGGCTGCGCCTCGCGCTCCGCCATCATGGCGCTTTGCTGATAACGCACCTGCGCCCGAGTGGCGACGCCTGCATCTTCATTGCGGCGGGTGTCCCGCTCCGGCGGCTCCGGAACCCAGGCGGCGAAGGAGGGCGGAGCAGCGATTGCCGCCAACAGATCTTGCGACTGCCGTTGCGCCAGCTCCCGTTGCGCCCATTCCGGCACTTCCGCGTGTTCATGCCGCAAGTCCGCCCCATAGCCCGCCCCATAGCCACCATCGGCCGTTGTGCCGGCTGCCGGCCTGGGCATGCTGGTCGCCAGCAACATCACGTTCGATCCGTCGTCGCCGGGCTCGTCCGAGGCGTCAAATAGGGCCAGCACATGCTCGCCAACATCCTTGCCGCTGACTTCGTCGACGACAACGTTGACGATCGAGGCGATGGCGCCGATCAGCCCTCCGAACAACGCTCCGCCGGCCATGCGCGGCACCGGGTCGATCTGGTCGCCGGTCAGCTCGCGGTACAGCGTGGAGACGACGGGGATGTGCTGGAGCGGATTGACGATGTCCAAGACATCAAAAAACGTCGGCCCATCCTCCCCGAACCCTCGGAACCCGCCCTCCTCCTTTGATGCGGATGCCGGCCGCGGAGTGGTGGCGATCGAGAGCCCTGGGATGCCGTGTTCTGTGATCGAGACGGTCATGGCGCCGTAACTGCTGTCGGGATGCGTAGACACTCACGGAGCAAATCGCATGCCACGACCCCAGCTCCCTCGCCTCAGCCGCCAGCCGGGCCCGTGAGGTTCCTTGTTCGCTGAATCCAATACCTCACCCTGAGCTTGTCGAAGGTTGTGCATCGAGAGGGCGGGGCGAGATCTGCCGGCAGACTCTGCCGGGGTCAGAACAGGTGTCCGCCGCGCTCGGCCTTGGTGCGCAGGTAGCGCTCGTTGTGGCGATTGGACGGGATGGCGTGGGGCACGCGCTCCTCGACGGCGATTCCGCAGCGGACCAAGCCGGCGACCTTGGCCGGATTGTTGGTCAGCAGCCGGACGCGCAGGTACCGGAGCTGCCGAAGCATCTGCGCCGCCGGCAGATAAACCCGCTCGTCCGCATCGAAGCCCAGTTGTTCGTTGGCGCTCATGGTGTCGAAGCCCTGGTCCTGTAGCTCATACGCGCGCAGTTTGTTGACCAGTCCGATGCCGCGACCCTCCTGGGCGAGATAGAGAAGCACGCCGCCGCCGGCCCGCGAAATCTCCCGGATCGCGCCCCGAAGCTGATCGCCGCAATCGCAGCGCAAGCTCCCGAGCAAGTCCCCAGTGAAGCACTCTGAATGCAGGCGGGTGAGCACCGCATCGTCAGCCGCGGGCGCACCGATGATGAGGGCGAGGTGCTCGAGGCCGCCGTCCCGCGGACGAAAGGCGACGATGCGGGTGTTCTCCGCGTCATCCAGCGGAACGCGCGCCTCGCTTACCGGTTTCAGCGAGCGCGCCGCGATCGGCTCGTACTGGAACACGTCACCTGCATCGACGAACAGCAGATCGCGGCGAACCGCCCACGCCACTGGGTCATCGACACCGTCGATAACGGCGGTGACGGCGGCAGGCAGCAGCCGCGCCGTCTTGGCCAGCTTCACCGCGGCGCTATCGCACCCGAAAGCCGGACTTTCGGCGCTGATCAGGTCCGTCGGCAGCGGCAGCGTCGGCAGCGCGCCGGGATCGGCGAGATCGCGGATGCGGTCCGCGGTCAGGCCGTCCGGTACCGTCAAGGTAACGATCTTCATGCCGGTATTCGTTAGTCCGAGCACGCTGGCGCGGCGTCCAGTCAACGCGAGAACAGGCGCGCGCTGGGCCATGGTCTGCAATTCTACCAGAGCTTCCGGCGTCACCGCCTCCGCCGCCAAAACAACGGACGCGTGGCCGCCGCTGCCGAGCACCACCACCGGCCGGCCGCGACGAAGGTCGGACACCGCCCGGTCAACCGAGAGCAACGACAGCGGCTCCCGAGTCGCGGGAATGACGATCAGTTGCGGCCGATCGCGCAAAGTCGGGCTTCCCCCGCTCCGGAACGACGACGATCCATGATTCCTCGACATTACGCGGGAAGCCCGTCGGGAGAAAGCGCGTTCGCAGCCTGCAGCGGCGAAGGCCCCGAGAGAGGCCCCGACGGCGCGTTGCCAATCGGCGGCATTCGATCATATGCTCGACACAAGGTGTGGATGCAATGGCCTTCGGACAGGCACCGCCATGATCAACGGCAAACGGGTACTCCTCGTCGATGACGACGACGCGTTGCGCGAGACGCTGTCGGAGCAACTGCGCCTGCATGAGGAGTTCACCATCGTGGCGGCGGCAAACGGCGCCCGTGCGCTCGAACTGACCCGGCGCGACTATTACGATGTGATCATCCTTGACGTCGGCCTTCCGGATATGGACGGCCGCGAGTTGTGCCGCCTGATGCGGCGTTCCGGCGTCAAGGCGCCGATCATCATGCTGACCGGCGCCGACACCGACGCCGATACTATTCTGGCGCTCGACTCCGGCGCCAACGACTATGTCACCAAGCCGTTTCGCCTCGCCGTGCTGCTCGCGCGGCTGCGCGCCCATATCCGCCAGCACGAACGCAGCGACGACGCCGTGTTCAGCATCGGCCCGTACTCGTTCCAGCCGAGCGTCAAGGTGCTCGTCAACGACGAGACCAACCGCAAGATTCGCCTGACCGACAAGGAGACGGCAATCCTCAAATACCTCTACCGGGCCGGCAGCAAGGTAATCGGCCGCGACGTGCTGCTGGGCGAAGTGTGGGGCTACAACGCCGGTGTCACGACCCACACGTTGGAGACCCACGTCTATCGCCTGCGCCAGAAGATCGAGCCCGACCCGGCCAACGCCCGCATCCTGGTCACCGAAGCGGGCGGCTATCGGCTCATACCATGAAGCCGGTCCACGGCACTGCCGGCCGGGCAGGGGTCACTCCGGAAGCGGGATGAACTCGGTTTCGCCCGGTACCGCGTCGAACCGTCCCGCACGCCAGTCCTGCTTGGCCTGCTCGATGCGCGCCTTGTCGCTGGAGACGAAATTCCACCACACTGTGCGCGGTTCGGGGAACGCCTCGCCGCCGATGATCATGATGCGGGCTCCGCTGTCGCCTTGGAGTGCCGGCTCGGCGCCGGGACTCACGATCGCCATGTCACCGGCATTGAGGTCGATAGCGCCGATCGCGGCCCGTCCCTCCACAACATAAACGGCCCGCTCGTCATGCGAGCCGGGGAGCGGCAACCGCCCGTCCTTCAAGAACATCACCTCGACGTAGAGCGTCGGCGAATGGGTCGCGACCGGAGACGAGACGCCGTACGCTGTCCCCATGATCACCGTCACCCGCGCTTCGCCGGCATCGACGACGGGAATCGTAGTCGCCGGGTAGTGCACGAATGCCGGGTCAGTCTCCTGCAGCGCGACCGGCAAGGCCAGCCAAAGCTGAATTCCATGCAACGCAGCGCCCGCTATCCGCTGCTCCGGCGGCGTTCGTTCGGAATGGACAATGCCACGCCCGGAGGTCATCAGGTTGACGGCGCCCGGGCGGATCGGCTGGACGGAACCCAGACTGTCACGATGCAGGATTTCCCCGGCGAAGAGATACGTCACCGTCGCGAGCCCGATGTGCGGGTGCGGCCGGACGTCGATACCCCTGCCGCTTGAGAACGATGCCGGACCCATGTGGTCGAAAAAAACGTACGGCCCGACCGTGCGTCGTTCGGCGGACGGAAGCGCCCGCCGCACCGTAAAGCCGCCGAGATCCTTCTCATGGGGCCGGATCAACATCTCGACGTCGTCAGGACCGTCGAGGCACTCGGGTTCCGCAGCCGGCTGCCAACTCATTGCCGTCCTCCTCGTTTTTGTCCCGCGGACACTATAACTCCTCTTGGGTTTTGCGACTCCACTTTCAGCACTGGCGAAAGCGACCGGAGCTATCGCACCCTACGGTGCGGTGTCGGCGAGGGTGCGGTAGATGCGGCGGCCAGCGCGGCCGGTGGCAGGAAGGCCGGCGCGCTGCTCGGCGTCGGCGATGGCGGCGCGAGTGACGGGGCCGATCCTGCCGTCGGCTTCGCCGATGTCGTGGCCTTGGGCCAGCAGCAACTGCTGCAGGTGCAGGCGCTCGGCCCGGGAAAGGCCGGGGTCATCGGTGGGCCAATCCGTCCGCAACGGCGGGTAGCCGGCGAGGCGGTCGGCGAGGTGAGAGATGGCGAGCGCATAGGACTCGGCGTGGTTGTAGGCGTAGATGGCGTCGAAGTTGGGGAACGCCATGAAGCCCGGGCCTCGCGGACCGGCCGGCAGCAACAAGCCGGCCGCTGCGTCGCCGGACAGGGTTGAGCCGTCGGCGCGGACGACCCCACGTTGGTCCCAGATCGACAGGGCGGCCCGGTTGCTGCGCCCGGTTGGACCATCATAGCTGGCCGGAGCCTTGACCTCGATCATCCACGGCCGACCGGAGCGCCAACCGGCCCGCTTCAGGTAGTTGGCGGTAGACGCGAGGGCGTCGGCAACGGAATTGACCAGGTCGCGTCGGCCGTCGCCGTCGAAGTCCACCGCCAGGCGTTGATACGTGGTGGGAATGAACTGGGTCTGGCCGAAGGCGCCGGCCCACGAGCCGTGCAGTTGGTCGAGCTCCAGGTCGCCGCGACTGACCAGCCTCAAGGCGGCCATCAGCTCGCCGCGCCAGAAGTCGGCGCGGCGGCCGCCGCGGCACGTCAAGGTCGCGAGCGCGTGCGGCAGGAAGTGGCTGCCGGCCTCGTTGCCGTAGTCCGTCTCCACGCCCCAGATCGCCGCCACGATATGGCGGTCGACGCCGTACCGGCGCTCCACCGCGTCGAACACGCTCTGGTACTGTCGCAGCTTGGCGCGGCCGTCGCGGACGCGCTGCTCATCCACCAGGAACGCCAAATAGTCCCAGATCGGGGTCTTGAATTCCGGCTGCACCTGGGACAGGCGCAGCACTGCTTCATCAGGCGCGCTGATGCCAAGGGCTCGGTCGATGATGGCGGGCCGGACGCCGGCGGCGACGGCGTCGCGACGAAGATCGGCGATGCATGCGTCGAAGTTGGCGGCGGCGCTGGGAGACGGCAGTCCTGCCGGAACCAACGCCACAAGGACTGCGGCCGAAACAACACGAAAGGACATCGGGCCGCTTTCTGGTCAGGGATCGCGGCTGAGACCGCGCTCTTCGAGCGCCCTCAAATAGCTGGCCCAGATCGCGTCCTGGTTGTCGCCGAGGGCATAAAGCCAGTCCCAGGTGTAGAGGCCGGTGTCGTGCATGTCGTCGAAGCGGATGCGTACCGCGTAAGTGCCGACCGGCTCGACCCCCATGATTCCGACGTGGCGACGCCCGGCGATGACCACCTTCTGGCTTGGGCTGTGGCCCTGGACCTCGGCCGAGGGGCTCTCGACGCGGAGCAACTCGGCTGGCAGGCGGAACGTGCGCCCGTCGTCGAAGTCGATCTCAAGCACCTTCTCGTCGCGCTTGAGCCGGATTTCCATCGGACGACGGACGTTGCCGTGGCGCGCCGGGTCGGTGGCGGCGCCGCTCATAGCGATTCTTGGCTGGGCGATGCTGCGGGCAATTCCGGGGCGACCGGTGCGTCAGTCGCCGCATCGTCCAACGACCGCGCCTCGTCGACCAGCATGATCGGGATGCCGTCACGGATCGGGTAGGCGAGGCGGGCCTTGTCGCTGATCAGCTCCTGCTGCTCGGCGTCGTAGCGCAGCGTCGTCTTGGTCAGCGGACACACCAGGATCTCCAGCAGCCTGGGATCGACTTTGCGGTTCGTCATGGTTAACTCCTTCGACATCGTGGCCGGATTGTTCAATGGGTGACGCCGGCAGCGGGCGCATCCACGTCGCGCACCGCCATCTGCAACAGCGCGATCAGCATGTCGGCGCGGGCGGTGAGGTCGGGACATTCCAGCAACGCCTGCTTTTCGTTCGCCTCGAACGGGCAGGCCATTGCCAGCGCCGTCACCAGCGCCTCATCGGAGGCCTTTTCCACGCCGGACCAGTCGGCGCCCATGTCGCGGGTGTCCAGATAGCGGCGCACTGCCGCCAGCAAATGCTCGCGATCGACCACACCCTCCGCCGGCTTCAAATCATGCCGGAACGGCGTGAAGTCCGGGCGGACGCGGCGGTAGCCATCGATCAGCGACAGCTCCTCGACGACGCGGAAGCGGCAGACGCCGCGGAGCGTGATCAGAAACCGCCCGTCGTCGCTCTCCGCGAACGACACGATGCGCCCGGAACAGCCGGTCTCGTAGAGCGGGGCGTCATCGTCGAGGACGTCGGAAACAGGCTGGCGCGGCTGGATCATGCCCATGATGCGGCCGCTGCCCAAGGCCGCCTCGGTGAGGTTGCGATAGCGGGGCTCGAACACGTGCAGGGGCAGATGGCCGCGCGGCAGCAACAACACGCCGTTCAACGGAAAAATCGGCAGAACGCTGCGCAGCGCATCGGACCGGAAGTCCTCCACCGCCAGCGCCTCAGGAAAACAGAAGGGACGACAAACGGCGGCGGAAGCCGGCTGTCAACGGATGGGTTGGGCCGAGCGCATCGAACAGCTTGAGCAGTTGCTTGCGGGCCGCTTCGTCGTTCCAGGCGCGGTCGCGCCGAATGCTCTCCAACAAGTGCTCCAGCGCGTCCTGTTCGTGGCCGTTGCCGAACAGGGCGGTCGCCAGCGCCAGGCGCGCGTCGTGGTCGTCCGGGTTCGACTCGACGCGGGCGCGCAGCTTGCGGGCGTCTCCGGCCTTGATGCTCTCTTCCGCCACGTCGATGGCGGCGGTCGCCGCGGCGATGTCGGCATTGGCGGCCAGATCCGGCGGCAGATCCGCCACGACCTTGCGAGCCTTGGCGAGGCTGCCGGTGGCGACATGGGCGCGCACCAGCCCGGCGATGGCCTTGGGGTTGGTTGGATCCTCGTTCAGAATCTGCGCATAGATCTTGGTCGCGGTGCGGGCGTCGCCGGCGGCGAGAGCTTGGCGGGCATGCTCCAGAGCGTCATCGAGCGGCGACTGAACGTCCGCGGTGAGGCGACCGATGAACGCGCGCAGCTTGCTTTCCGGCTGCGCGCCGACGAAGGCGTCGACCGGGCGCCCGCCGAGGAAGGCATAGACCGTCGGCACCGACTGGACGCGGAGCTGCAGGGCGAGCTCCTGGTTTTCGTCGATGTTGATCTTGACGAGCCGCACCAGGCCGCCGGCCTGGCGTACCAGCTTTTCCAGCATGGGGCCGAGTTGCTTGCAGGGGCCGCACCACGGCGCCCAGAAATCGACGATGACGGGCACCTGCATCGACGGATCGAGCACATCGGCGGCGAAATTGGCCGTGTTGCTGTCTTTGATGACGTCGCCGCCGCCGCCGGCAGCGGGCGCGGGTGCGCTCGGGTCAATGATAAACGCCATATCGGTACCACCGGACTTTGCATCAGGTCATGCCGTGGAAGACCCCAAACATGGCGGGTTCCGGCGCGGCTCGCAAGGGGGGTCAACCATCGCCGGCGTCCGGGAAACGAACAAGCGCCGGCTCGTGGCCGGTGGCGCGGAGGAACGTCATCAGGCCGTCAGGGGAGATGGCGGTGGTCGCGGCGTTGGTCAGGGGGTGGAAATTGAGGCGCTGGTGGTCGAGCAGGCCGGCGTCGAGCACAACCTGTACCCGCACATCGGGATCGTTGATTACCGCGAACGGAGTGACCGAGCCGGGCTCGATGCCGAGGACCTCCACGAGCAGCTCGGGGCGGCCGAACGATAGTGTCGCCGCGCCGATGCGGTGGCGCAGGTCCTTGAGATCGACGACGCGATCCTCCAACGCCACCACCAGCCACAGCCGCCCCTTCTTGTCTTTCAGAAACAAGTTCTTGGTGTGGGCGCCGTCGAGGTCGCCGCGGAGGGCTTTGCTCTCCTCGACCGTGAACACCGGCGGGTGGCGCACCGTCTCGGCCGCGATCTCGAGTCCGGCGAGAGTGCGCATCAGGTCGTCTTCGCTGACAGGCATGATGAGAGGACTTACTCGGGAACGACGGCGATCGCAACCGCCGCAGCGGCCGGCCGGCTGCGTGGCGCGGCGGGGTGAATGTGCGCTTGCAATGCGACCAGCGGCGCGTAATATCAGCGCCTCGGCGATCCGGCGCGCGGGCGTAGCTCAGGGGTAGAGCGCAACCTTGCCAAGGTTGAAGTCGAGGGTTCGAATCCCTTCGCCCGCTCCAAACGGCAGACGTACTCCGTCGTGCGCCTTTTTCAGTCAGAAACAGTGCACACAAGTCGCTCCCTGCAGATGGCGTTGACCGTGTTAGCGATGGTGGTCGCCATTCCGGCCTTGCTGGCCAGGTAGGGGCGCCCATTGCACCCCGACCCGGACGCATCGGCGACCGCTCCCGGGCGGCAACGCGATGTTCGCTGGGTGTTCGCTTACGGGTCGCTGATGTGGCGGCCGGGGTTCACGTATCTGGAAAAGCGCCCGGCGCTGCTGAAAGGGTTCCACCGCGCTTTCTGTGTCTACTCGCACCACTATCGGGGCACGCCGGAAGCGCCCGGGCTTGTGCTGGGGCTGGATCAAGGAGGCTCATGCCGGGGCGTGGCGTTCGCAGTCGGGGTGGACGAATGGCCGACGGTCAAGGCCTACCTCGACGAACGGGAGCTGGTTACATACGCATATGCCCCGCGGCTGCTGGCAGCGGAGACTCCGGAGGGCGCCGTGCCGGTCTACACGTACGTCGCCGACCCGGATCATCCGCAATACGCTGGTGACCTGGGCATCGAACGAACGGCCGCGATCATCATGGGCGCCGCGGGCATCGCCGGCCTCAATCGGGTCTACCTCATCAACACGCTGCGCCACCTGGAAAGCGAGGGCTACACCGACACGGTGTTGCAAACGCTGCTGCATCGAGTCGAGCGCCTCACCGGGATCATCGAAGCCGGCGGCGGCATCTGAGCGGTCGTTCGCCGCGATCTGCAGCCGCCGCGCCGGAACGAGACTCGTTCCACAGTTGAACCACGTCGAACCTCCCGGCTAAGTTGGATGACACGTGCCGCTTCCCGCGGCGCCGACAGACCGGGCCATGGCCAACCTCATTACGCTCTCGCGGTTTCTGCTGCTGTTTCTGCTGGTCGCCATGGTGTACTGGGCGCCGCCGCTGTGGCAGCTCGCTAATGCGCCGCTACTGGTTGTGATCATCGCCCTCGACGGACTCGATGGCTACGTCGCGCGGGTGCGCGGTGAAGCGTCCGTGTTCGGGTCGATCTTCGACATCGCCGTCGACCGCATCGTCGAAAACGTACTGTGGATCGTGCTGGGCCACATCGGCCTCGTGCCCATGTGGGTCGCGATCCTGTTCATCGTTCGCGGCGGCATCGTCGACTCGATCCGCTATGCGGCCATATCGGAGGGCGACAGCGCTTACAGCATGATGCAGTCGCCGTGGGGGCAGGCGCTGGTTGCCGGCCGCTTCATGCGCGGCCTCTATGGCGCGGTCAAAGCGGTGACGTTCGGTTGGGTGCTGCTGTTTCAACCGCTGCCTCACCTCGACGCGGCGACGTGGCAGGCATGGCAGGGAACGATCGAAGTGGTGAGCATGACGCTGATCCTGGCCTCTGTGGTGCTGTGCCTGCTGCGTGGCTTTCCGGTGGTGGCGGAGTTCGTCATCGCGGAAGGCGTCTTCCGCCGCAAACCATCCGCCGCGAAGAGTGGATAGGTGGCCATCGCGCTCGTCGACGTGGATGGCACGTTGCTCTGCGGGAGGACCTCCAGCGAGCGCCTGTTCATCGGGCATCTCATCGCCTCGCGCACCCTGGGGCTCAGGCAGTCGATCGACGGGCTCCGCTTTTTTCCGCGCTGGGTATGGTCATTCGGCCTCGATACCAGCAAGAAGAACAAGGCGTATCTGTCGGGCCTCGACATCGGCGCCGTCAAGCGCGCCGCCGAAACGTTTGTCGAAACCACGCTTGTCCATCGGCTGCGCCCGCTGATGCTGGAGCGCATTGAGCGCCACCGGCAGCGGGGCGACATCGTGGCGCTGCTTAGCGGCACGCCGGATTTTCTCGCCGAGCCCCTTGCCCGCCGCGTCGGGGCGGACATCTGGTGCGCCACCCGGTGTGCGCGTGAGGACGGCGTGTTCCTGCCGGAGCCACCGGTGGTGCACCCTTACGGGGACGAGAAACTGGAGCTGGCGCAAGCCATGTGCCGCGAGAACGGCGGCGCCGATCTGGGAGCCTGTACCGCCTACGCAGACACCATCCAGGACCTGTTGCTGCTGCGGCATGTCGGCCATCCGGTGGCTGTCTTTCCGGACCCGCCGCTGAAAAGGATCGCCCTCCGACAGGGATGGGAAGTGCTATCCGACGGTTGTTGATCGCCGCCTGGTCCTCCGGGCTTCGTGAACGCCGGCCTTCTTCGCGGCCGGTCGGTGGAATACGCCGGCGCTTGTCCGCGCCATGTGGCAACGCGTCGGCAGCGATCACCGGGTGCAGACGACCTTGAGGCTGTTGACGTATCCGGTTCCTTGCAGCCAGCACGCCCGCACGCGGCCGCCGGCGTCGACGTTCCACAAGGTGTCGCCGCCGGTGACGATGGCGCCGCCGGAGGGTGCAGGAAGAGGGTCCTCGCGAGCCGGGCTGGTTTCCTGCTGAACCTGGTGCGGTTGTCGGGACCTCGACAGACCGCTGATAACGGTCACGCTGCCGTCGGCGCCCGGATCAGTGGAGACCACTTCGCTCTTGTTTCCTCGAATGACGATGATGTCCGCTGCCGAAGCCGGAGTTACGGATGCGAGCGCAGCATTCCCGGCAATCATATAGAACAGGAAGATTGATGTGGCGCCGTTCCTTGTTATCATTATCCGTCCCCATGTGTGTTTTTTTATTGGCCCGTATGAGTTATTGTTATGCCATTCTTGAGAGACCGTTCTTTTTACTGACAGAGGCTGCATGATGAGTGACAACGATCACGACGTCAATATAATCGAGACCGCCACCAATGCAGAGGCCTTAAGGGTGTTGGAGTTCTGGTTCGGGTCGTCCGCGGCCGGCGAGGAGACGCTGCCCGAGCGGAAGATCTGGTGGCGCCCTGATGCCGAGTTCGATGCTGCGTGCCGGAAAGGGTTCGCGGACCTCAGCGACCGCGCGCTGGCCGGTGAGTTCGACCATTGGGCGGAGACGGCGTCCGGCGCCTTGGCGCTGGTACTCCTGCTCGACCAGTTGCCGCGCAACATTCACCGCGGGCGGCCGGAGGCATATGCGGGCGACGACAAGGCCCGCACCGTCGCCGGCGGCGCCATCGCGCGCGGTTTCGATGCGGTCCTAGCGCCGGTGCAGCGTCTCTTTCTATATCTGCCGCTTGAGCATTCAGAGACGCTGGCGGATCAGGAGCGCGCGGTCCGACTGATCGCCGTCCTCGGCAACGACACCTGGCTCGACTTCGCCCGCCGGCACCGCGACATCATCGCTCGCTTCGGGCGTTTCCCCCATCGCAACGCGGCGCTCGGGCGCGCCACCACGGCGGAAGAAACGGTGTTTCTACAGGAACCCGGTTCGTCGTTTTAGCCGCCCCATGCCATCGTCGTTGATCTTCTGCGCATGCGCTCGTGGGCTCACCCTTCGACAGGCTCAGCTCAGGGTGAGATCTTTGCCAGAATGCCTCAGCGACCGGATACCACATGGTGAGCCTGTCGAACCATGAGCCTGCCGCGGGAGAATTGTACGACCGGCTCTTCGGGTTCGATGGCAGCTATTCGGCCGCTGACGTGGCGGGTTCTTCGCCGTGCTGCGCGGAACCCCGATCGTTCGACCACTCTTCCTCCGGGATCGCCAAGTCGAACGGAAAGCCGGTGGCGTGGGCATAGAGAACCAGGTCATTCAGCAACTCGGATTCCTTGTCGGCATTTTTCTTGTTGCGCCGGATCGACACCAGCTTGGTCAACGCCTGAACGTTGAAGCCGTCGGACTTGACCTCGGCCTTCAACTGCTTCAGGTCCTCGCGGAGCGTGTCCATGTCGTCCTGCAGGCGCTCCATGCGTTCGGCATAAGCAGTCAGTCTCTCGCCAGCGTCGGTGTTGCGACCGATCATCAGGATTAATCTCCGTTGGTTGCAGATAAAAGCCGGGGGATGAACGCGCGTCGCGGGCGCGCGATGCGGTTCCACGATGCGGTTCCACGATGCGGTTGCGGGGCGCGTTTCCACGCACCATAAAGCGGCGATGGGACGGGATCAAGAAGCGTCGGCGGGCACGTCAACCCAGCGGGGACTCGCGCCACCACGCTGGCTGATCGTCGGAATCGTGTTGTTGACGATCGTGCGCCTCATTACGGCGGCCACCGCCGGCTTCAGCGAAGACGACGCGTACTACCGCCTATGGGGACTGGCGCCAGCTTGGGGCTATTATGATCATGCGCCGATGGTCGGCTGGTGGGCGTGGCTCGGCATGGCGTTCGCCGGGGATACGGTGCTCGGAGTGCGCTTGCTGGCACCGCTGGCGACTGGATTTGGATCCCTCGTGATGTGGCGCATGGCGGCGCTGCTGTTCGACGACCGAACGGCGACCCGTAGTGTGCTTGCGTTCAACGCCATGAGCCTGGTGGCGATCGGATCGGTGGTGCAGACGCCGGATGTGCCGGCACTGTTGTTCACCGGCTTGGCGCTGTGGGCACTCACGGAATGGCTCCGCGGCGGAGGCGCCCACTGGTGGTTCGTCGTCGGCGCCATGGCCGGCCTCGGCCTGTTATCCAAGTACTCGGTGCTGTTTCTCGGCGCCGGCATCTGTCTCTGGTTGCTGGCGACGGCGCGGACGGGCTGCACTGGCGACGTGGCCGCCATGGGCAGGCGGATTGCTGGCGCTGGTGCTGTTCCTGCCTGTGGTCGGCTGGAATGCGACCCACGACTGGGCGTCGTTTGCCAAGCAGTTCGGGCGGCTGGTTCCCGAGCACGCGGTGACGTTACGTTATCTCGGTGAGCTGATCGGTGGCCAGATTGGGCTTCTCAATCCGCTGTTGACGCCATTCGTGGTGTGGGGGTTCGCGGCTGCCCTCAAGCGCGGCTGGCGTAACCGCGACGCCGGACTGCTGCTGGTTCCGCTGACGTCAGCGCCTTTCCTGCTCTACTCGGTCGTGCATGCCATGCATGACCGGGTCCAGGGCAACTGGCTAGCGACCTTGTACCCCGGGTTGGCAGTGCTCGCGGCATGGGCGTCCATGGAGGCCGAGGCCGCCGCACCACGACTCCGCCGCGTCGCGCAAGTGCTGTTCACGGTCGCGGTGTGGGCGGGCTTGACGACGGCTTTGGCGGTGTACGTCTACCTCGCGATGCCGGTGGCGCCGCTGCTCGGACGCCACGATCCGTCGGCGCAGATGCGCGGGTGGCCAGAACTGGCGCAGACGGTGGCGGCGATGGCGGATCGCAATGGCGCGGCGTGGGTCGCCACCACCAAGCATCAGACCACCGGTCAGCTCGCGTGGGCGCTCGGGGACAGGCTGCCGGTTATCCAGTTGACCGATCCGATTCGCTATGTCCACCTCGCCGCTCCGCCGCCGGAGGTGCTCCGCGAGCCCGCGATCTACGTGGAGCTGGAGCGGCGCGCTGCCGATGGCGCGGCGCTCGAAGTCTGGTTTCGCGATGTCCAGCCGATGGGCGTGATCGAGCGGTCCGTCGCCGGCCGGACACTGGCGCGCTACAGCGTCTGGCGGGTCAACGCGCTTAGCGAAAAGAGCCTGGCGACGCTGACCAAGCGGCGCGACAACGAGCGCTGATTGTGCCGGCGCTACGCGGCGGGTGGCGACTGCGGATCCGTTGTCAGCGCACGCTGGGACAGGATCAGGGCGAGCAGCACCATGTGTGCGAGCTGCCACCACGCCGCCCAGAAGGAAAAATTGAAGAGCCCCGCCGCCCAATATGCGGCGCTGGTGCAGCCGGCGGCGAGGACCGCGTCGTCGCCGCCGCGGATGAACGCGCGCGCGAAACCGGTCAGCAACAAAGCGACGAACACGAGGGCGGGAAGCGCACCCACCAAACCTGTTTCAGCCAAGATCTCGAGCAGCCAGTTGTGCGGGTGCGACGGCAGGTATTCGGCGTGCGGCGAGAGACCTGCCACGTGCCGACCGGCCCCCTCGACCAGGTTGATGGTGTTGATCCCGTAGCCGAGCAGGGGCTTGGTGAGCGCGACGTCGAAGGTGAACGACCAGATGAACTGCCGGTGGGGATCGACCAGCCAGGGCGGGAGGTAGGTGTCGACGCCCACCCCATTCTCCGGAGCGTAGGTCGCGACCAGCACGGCGACAGTGGCTGCGACGACGGCGAACGCGACGGCCGCGGCGGACACGATGGCGGGGCGCCGGCCGCTTCGCGCCGACACCACCACGCCGGCGAAGGCCGAGGCGCTGAGCAGCGCCACCAGGGGCGCGTGGGTCTTGGCGAGGCCGACGAGGAGCAGAGTGGCGATCGCGTACAGGACGGCGAAGGCGCGCCACACCGTTCCGAATCTCCAAGCGCTCCAGATGACCGCCGGCACGAGCAGCGCAGCGGCATTGGCAAAGGCTTTCAGACGATCGGCCGGTACGCTGGGCACCCAACCCTGAAAGCGGATGACGGACAAAATCTCGTCGGCGATGAGAAACGACGACAACGCCAGGCTGACCGCGATGAGCGCGGCGACGACCAGGGCCTTCCGCATCAGGTCATGGTGGCAGCGAAGGGTCGTCAGCATCGCCCAGAGCGCGGTCGCAGCCGCGACCATCCCGAACGTGCCGCCCAGTGCCTCCACCGTCAACGCCAGGTCGGGGGAGCGCACCAGGCTCGGGAGCCAGCACAGGACCACCAGCGCCAGGACGAGACCGGCAGGCGTGGTCGCGGCATCGCGCGCCGCTGGCCACCAGGCGGACGGCCTGACCATCGCCGCGAGGATCAGCAAGGAGACCGGAAACGTGACGCCTATCGCCGCCGGGCCAAGCACCAGAGCCGGAGCGGACGCCGACACGAGCACCACTGCGATACGATGTGGGACGGCGGTCTGCGCGAGGGAGCCCATGAGGGCGGACGCGTGGGTCATCCCCCGTCCATAGAAAACATGCCGCGCTTCCGCAACGAAAACGATCAGCGGCCAAGCGGCGCAACCAGCCAACGCGGCGGGCCGCGCTGCGCTATCCCTGCTTACGCGGCTTTGCGGCGTGTTGCGCTTCGATAACCCGCCCTTGTGGTTGCTACGCAGCTACAGCCGTACGGCGGAGTAGCGAACGCGCTATCCGCCATCGCCCGTGGCGACGGGCGCGCAGGATGCCGGATCAGTCGCTCTGGAAGCCCGCCGCCTTGTGGCTTCCGTCGCAAAACGGTTTGCTCTTGGATTGGCCACAGCGGCACATGGCGGCCTTGGCGCCGCGCCACCGCTTGCCGCTGTCGCTTGCCTTGATCACCACCGGGCCCTCGATCAGAAGCGGGCCGTTCTTCACCGCCCGGATCGTCAGGCGGCCGCTGCCGTCCGCCGCCGCGACTTCACCGGTTTCGGCGAGCACGCAGGCGTCGCGGAAGCCACCAGCGTCATGACTGCCGTCGCAGTAGGGCTTGTTGCGGGATAGCCCGCAGCGACAGAGGGAAACTTTCATGTGCAACTCGGGCGTGCTGCCGCGCCCGCTGTCGATGGCGAGATCGCCCCGCGCCACTAGTGGGCCGTCGCGGCTGACCGTCACCGTGTTGCTCTCGTCAGCACGTTCCTTATCGCTCATCGCCTTCTCCCTCCTTGTTCGTTGCGGCCATCGGCGGCCATGTCCACGAGAATCACCGGTCCCGGCGCGATCACAGGGCCTCGCCCCGCATCAGGCGCGGCAGTTCGCCGACGACGCCCATGGCGTGGCGCATGAACAGGGATTTCAGCGGCGGGATCTGGTTGACGGTGGCGAGGCCCAGGTTGCGGGCCAGTTTGATGGGGCCGACGTCGTTGGAAAACAGGCGGTTGAGGCCGTCGGTCATCGCCAGCATCAGGTGGTTGTCGAAGCGCCGCCATTGTTGATAGCGCGTCAGCACGTCGCCGCCGCCGATGTCGCCGCCGAAACGGGCGCAGTCCACCACCGCCTCCGCCAGCGCCGCCACGTCGCGGAACCCCATGTTCAGGCCCTGGCCGGCGATGGGGTGCATGCCGTGATATGCGTCGCCGACCAGCGCCAGGCGCTCGGCTGTGGCCGTCCGGGCGAACTGCAGCGACAACGGATAGCACCAGCGCCGTCCTTCCACCGCGACGGTTCCAAGAAAGTCGCCGAACCGCTTCGCCAGCTCGGCGGTGAAATCGCCGTCGTCGAGCGCCATGATCATCGGCGCCAGATCGGCCCGCTCCGTCCACACGATCGACGAGCGGTTGCCGGTGATCGGCAGGATCGCGAACGGGCCCGCCGGCAGGAAGTGCTCGTGGGCGATGTTGTTGTGCGGCCGCTGGTGGGCGACGGTGCAGACGATGCCGACTTGCGCATAGTTCCATCGTGTGACGCCGATACCGGCGGACTCCCGGATCTGCGAGCCGCGGCCATCGGCGGCGACCGCGAGACGCGCCCGCACCCGCCCCCCGTCGGCGAGGCGCGCCGCCACCCCGGCCTCCGTCCGCTCCAAATGTGCAACCCGGGCCGGCGCCAGCAGCCGCACCGACGGCAGGACGTCCATACGGGCGAACAGGGCGCTCCGGAGGATGCGGTTCTCTACCATGTGGCCGAATGGCTCGCCGCCCACCGCCTCGTGGTCGTAGTGCAGGAACATCGGGGAGCCGCCCTCGGAGACGCGGATGTCCAGCATCGGTGTCGCGGTCTCGGCGACGTGCTGCCACACGCCCACTGCTTCCAGAAGCCGCCGCGACGATAGTGCGATCGCCGAGGCGCGGCCGTCGTAGGCGGCGGACGTCACCGTCACCGCATCGACTGCGTCGACGACGACGATGTCCACATCGCACTGTCCAAGCGCGCACGCCAGCGCCGAGCCGACCAAGCCGCTCCCGACGATCAGCACGTCGGCGCGCAGGTCCACTTGTCCGGTAACGTGCGCATCACTCAGATGGAGACTCGGACCAGGGTCGGGCATGGCGATCCTCTCGTTCGACGCGAACGGAGATCTTGCGGGTCGCGTTCCCCCAGGTCAACGCCCGGAAGCCGAAGGCGACAAGTGGGCCGGCGATGTTTCCTTGCGCCACGACTGTCCGCGCTTATCTGCCCTAAGGCCGCCTGCCCTTCCATCCCCTGCTGCGCCCCGTCATGGCGTGCAGGGTCCATGACATGCGCGGCAATCCAGGAAGTGCCGCTGCAACCCCAAGCCATCATCTGTTGCGGGTTTCATCTAACGGTAGAAATCAACGATTTGAATGGTTTAGCTGCGGTTTTGCATACATTTGCATACATCCGCATACATTCCCGGCCCCGAATCCGGACACATTTTCTTTAGTTTCAGATACTTGCGCCGTGTCACCCTGTGCAGAACCGCATCAAGAACGTCCAAGACAAATGCGTTGCCGCGTCTTGCGGCGTCACATGACCGTTGCTCGAAACGTCATCACTCGCGCCAACTCTGATTAATTTCTGGGCAGATTCCAATCGCGCGCGCACACCGCTCGTTCATCCTGCCGGGAGGCCCCTTTCCAGCATTTTCAAGCTCCTCACCCGCCTCTTCGGGCTCTGGCACGGAAATTGAGGAGGAGGGTCTGTCTGCGCCTCCGGGGCGGCGACGGCGGTCGGCCAGCCTCTAAACCGGGTACGGCTCGGCGCGGCCGAGAAGGACACGAACGACAAGGACATGAACGAGGAGATCTGAGTGATGATCGGCACTATCAAGATAAGGAAGGTGGTTCGGCCCGTTGGCCTGGCGGCGATGATGCTAATGTCTCACATGGGTTTTGCGCTCGCCCAGGACACAGCAACCCTCGACACCGGCGATACGGCGTGGATGCTGACCTCGACCGCCCTGGTCCTGTTGATGACCATCCCCGGCTTGGCGCTGTTCTACGGTGGCATGGTGCGCCGCAAGAACGTGCTCGCGACCGTCATGCAGAGCTTCGCGGTCTGCTGCCTGATGACCGTGTTGTGGATGGTCGCCGGCTACTCCATCGCGTTTGGAGACGGGGGCGCCCTCAATGACTACATGGGCGGCTTCGGCAACCTGTTCCTGGTCGGATTGGCGCCCGATGCGCTCCAGGGCACCATTCCCGAATCCCTGTTCATGACCTTTCAGATGACGTTCGCCATCATCACCCCCGCACTGATCACCGGCGCGTTCGCCGATCGCATGAAGTTTTCCGCCATGCTGTGGTTCCTCGGCCTGTGGATGCTGATCGTCTATGCGCCGGTCTGCCACTGGGTGTGGGGCGGCGGTTTCCTAGCCGAAGAAGGGGTTCTCGACTTCGCCGGCGGCACAGTCGTGCACATCAACGCCGGCATCGCCGGTCTCGTCGCCGCCATCGTGCTCGGCAAGCGACACGGCTACGGCGTGGACAACATGGCCCCCCACAACCTCACCCTCAGCCTGATCGGCGCGTCGCTGTTGTGGGTCGGCTGGTTCGGCTTCAACGCCGGATCTGCGGTCGGCGCCAATGCGTCGGCAAGCATGGCGATGACGGTGACCCAGATCGCCACCGCGGCGGCGGCGCTCGCGTGGATGTTCACCGAGTGGCTCCTGCGCAAGAAGCCGAGCGTGCTCGGCATCGTCTCGGGTGCGGTCGGCGGTTTGGTCGCCATCACCCCGGCATCCGGTTTCGTCGGGCCGACGGGCGCCTTGGCCATCGGCATCATCGCCGGCGTCTCTTGCTACTGGGGCGCGGTGTGGCTGAAGACGACGCTCGGCTACGACGACTCCCTCGACGTGTTCGGCGTCCACGGCATCGGCGGCATCGTAGGCGCGGTGCTCACCGGCGTGTTCGCGGTGGAAGCCATTGGCGGCACCGCCGGCGCCATCGAGGGCAACGTCGGTCAGATCTGGACCCAGATCGTCGGCATCCTGGCTACCATCGTCTACTGCGCGATCGTCTCGTTCATCCTGCTCAAGGTCATCGACCTGGTGATCGGCCTCCGCGTCGACAAGGAAGCCGAGATCACCGGCCTCGACCTCAGCCTCCACGGCGAGACCGTGCACTAAGCCCGCGATTCCTACCCGGGCCGGGGAGTAGGGGCGGACCCGATCTCCGTCCATCGTTGCATCCCTCGGCGACTGGGCCGAAAGGGTCACCCCCTTTCGGCCCTTTTTCCGTCGCCGACGAATCGCCCGCGGTTGTCGTTTCCGGCACGCGGCACCTTGTAGCACGGAGGTAGCGATAATTCTGCAACACTGTTCCCGCTTCGACACCGGGAGACTGCGCCGTGGATTGCGTCAACGGCGCAGTTCCCTTTTGAGACGCCTGATTTTCATGGGACAGATGCGCCGGCCGATCCCAACATCCTGCATCAAGGCCGCTTGCTAACGTCGCAGAAATACCGCACTCTTGCGCCCACACATGGCTCGCTTGACGATGATCGGCCCCGACTCCGTGCTTCCCGTGGCAGTGCGGGCATGGATGTCGCGAAGGCTCAGCGAACTGACCGGCATGACCCTAATCATGGCGTGCGCTGTCGCGCTCGCCGCCTTGTTCAGCTACGACCCGGCAGATCCGTCCTGGAACCACATCACCGACGCGGCCGCCCACAACCTGCTCGGCCGATTCGGCGCGTTTGCCTCCGACGCCATGGTGCAGACGGCCGGGGTGGCCATCCTCATTCCGGTGATCACGCTCGCCGTGTGGGGCTGGCGGTTGATGCACAAGCGGAGCGTCCCGCTGCTGCGGCTGCGGCTCCCCGCGCTGGTGGCGGCAACGGCGTTGGTCGCTGCCGCTCTGGCGCTGCTGCCAACGCCACATGCCTGGCCGTTCGCCACCGGTAGCGGCGGCCTGATCGGCTTCCTGTTGCTGCAGGGCATCGCGCGGTTCGGGCAGGCGCTGCATCCGGCGCTGGCCGCGACCGGACTGGCACTAGGGTGCGGGATCGGCGGCGCGGTGCTGTGGTCGTGGGCCCTCGTCCTCTCGCGAGGCGAGTGGCAGGCGCTGGCGCGGCTCCTGACGGACGCCGTGCGCGCCGTGCCGCGTATTGGCGGCGAAGCCCGGAGAATATTGGCCAGCGCCCGCTCGCTTGTTTCGGCCCGATCGCTCTGGCTCGCGCATCGCCAGCCGGCCTTCGCGCCGCCGCGACCGAGCCTGGTCGAGGATCCCGCCGACGCGCTGGCGCCCTCTTCGACAAGGGCGGCGGCCCGCGACCGCGATGACGAGGACCTGATCGCCCCAAAGGCGCCAAAAATAAGCAAGGGCCGCAAGTCGGACGCCGGCCGTCAGCCGCAATTCGCGTTCGATGCCGACTACCGTCCGCCGCCGCTCGATCTGTTGCGGGCGCCGCCGCGCACCCGCGGCTCCGAGGGGATCAACCGCGACAGCCTCGAGCAGAACGCCCTGATGCTGTCCTCCGTGCTCGAGGACTTCGGAGTTCGCGGCGACATCGTAAAGGTGCGCCCCGGTCCGGTGGTCACCCTCTACGAGCTGGAGCCGGCGGCCGGCACCAAGACGTCGCGGGTCATCGGTCTTGCCGACGACATCGCCCGCTCCATGAGCGCCGTTTCGGCCCGCGTCGCCGTGGTCGTCGGCCGCAACGTCATCGGCATCGAACTGCCCAACAGCCGCCACGAGATGGTGTACCTCCGCGAGCTTCTGAGCGCCGAGGCGTTCGAGCGCCACACCGGGCAGCTCGTCCTCGCCCTGGGCAAGGACATCGGCGGCGGGCCGGTGTTCGTCGATCTCGCCCGCATGCCGCACCTGTTGATCGCCGGCACCACCGGCTCCGGCAAGTCCGTAGCCATCAACACCATGATTCTGTCGCTGCTCTACCGGCGCCCGCCGGACGTATGCAAGCTGATCCTGATCGATCCGAAGATGCTGGAATTGTCCGTCTACGACGGCATCCCCCACCTGCTCGCGCCGGTGGTGACCGACCCCGCCAAGGCCGTCGTGGCCTTGAAGTGGACGGTGCGCGAGATGGAAGAGCGCTACCGGATGATGTCGCAGCTCGGCGTCCGCAACATTGCCGGCTTCAACGCCCGTGTCGTCGAGGCGCGCGACAAAGGCGAGAAGCTGGTGCGCCGCGTCCAGACCGGCTTCGACGACGACGGCCGCCCGGTTGTCGAGGAACAACCGCTCGATCTGGAGCCGCTTCCGTTCATCGTCGTCGTCGTCGACGAGATGGCGAACCTCATGCTCGTCGCCGGCAAGGACATCGAAGCCGCCGTCCAGCGCTTGGCGCAGATGGCGCGCGCCGCCGGCATCCACCTGATCATGGCGACGCAGCGGCCCTCCGTCGATGTCATCACCGGCACCATCAAGGCCAACTTCCCGACCCGCATCAGCTTCCACGTCACCTCCAAGATCGACAGCCGTACCATTCTCGGCGAGCAGGGGGCGGAACAGCTTCTGGGCCAAGGCGACATGCTGTACATGGCGACCGGCGGCCGCATCACCCGCGTTCATGGCCCGTTCGTCAGCGATGAGGAAGTGGAAGACGTGGTGCGCGACCTGCGCGACCAGGGCGAGCCGCAGTACGTGCAGGAGGTGACCGAAGGCATCGAAGAGGATGCGGCCTGGATCACCGGCGAGATCGGCGAGGCGGGCGGGCCGTCAGGCGACGATCTCTATGACGAAGCCGTCGCCATCGTGTCGCGAGAAGGCAAGGCGTCGACCAGCTTCGTGCAGCGGCGCCTGCAGATCGGCTACAATCGCGCCGCGCGCCTCATCGAGCGCATGGAGGCCGAAGGTCTGGTGAGCAAGCCGGACCGGGTCGGGCGGCGCGAGGTGCTGGTCGGCGAGCGCGCCGTTTAACCTGCACAACCGCCGTTGCGCAAGGCGAAGCAAACCTCGATGATCATCGTTGCGAGGAGGCGAAGCCGACGAGGCAATTCGGACGGCGACGCCGCATAAGCTCTCCCGATTGTTCACGCGATCGCTGCGCAACCGCTCGCGATGACCATGAATGAGCATCACTCCCGAAGGGCTGACTCCATGCGCCTCACCGTGATCCGCACTGCCATCGCCGTCGCCGGACTGATATGTCTCGTCGTTGCCGTTCCTGCCGTTTCCCTCCATGCCGCCGCCACTTCGCGGGGCGCCGGGCTGGGCGCCGAGGATCGCCATCAGATCGAGCGCCTCGAACGCTACCTCAACGGGCTCGGCACCTTGCAGTCGCGGTTCCTGCAGGTGTCCTCCAACGGGGGAGTTGCGGAAGGTGATTTTTACCTGTGGCGGCCGGGGCGGCTCCGGATCGATTACGACCCGCCCGTGCCGGTCTTGATCATCGCCAACAACGGCCTCCTGGTCTACTTCGACCGCGAGCTGGAGCAGGTCAGCCACGTCCCGATCAACAGCACCCCCGCCGGCATTCTTACTCGAAACAACCTCTCCTTCGACGATCCGGAGCTGACCATCACCGGCTTCGAGCACGACGACAGGATGCTCCGGATCACCATCGTGCAGAGCGAGGACCCCCTCGAGGGCAGCGTCACGCTGGTGTTCAGCGACGACCCGATCCGCCTGCTGAAGTGGTCGGTGGTCGATGCCCAGGGCGTCACGACCGAGGTCACGCTGCTGGACACGCGCTTCGACGTGCCGCTCAATCCGGAGCTGTTCGTCTTTCGCAATCCGCGCTTCTACAGGGACGATTTTTAGCAGCCGCACGTGCTGCGTCACGTTACAGTGACAGGTGGCAGGACAATCGCGCAGACCGTTGCGCCGTGGCCCGGAGGCTTGCATGTCGGACGCCATTTGCCTCGGCGAGTTGCTGGTCGACTTCGTTCCCACCGAGACCGGAAAGGACCTGGTCGAGGCGTTAACGTTTCGAAAGGCGGCAGGTGGCGCTCCGGCCAATGTGGCCGTCGGGCTGAAGCGGCTCGGGGTCGACAGCAGCTTCATGGGGATGGTGGGGGTCGACCCGTTCGGCCATTTTCTCGCCCGGACGCTCGAGGCCGACGGCGTCGATATCGGTGCCCTCCGATACACCCGTCATGCGCCGACGGCGCTCGCCTTCGTATCGCTTCGCGCCGACGGTGAACGGGAATTCGTGTTCTTCGGCAACCCCAGCGCCGACAAGCTACTCGCCCCCACTGACATCGATCTCGGCGCCATCGCCCGCGCCAAGCTCCTCCATTTCGGCTCGATCAGCCTGTCGGCCGAGCCGGCCAGAAGCGCAACGCTGTTTGCGGCGGATGCGGCGCAGGAAGCCGGCGCGATGATCTCCTACGATCCAAACCTGCGGGTCTCGTTCTGGTCCGACGCGACCGCCGCACGCGACGGCATTCGGGCCGGCCTCGCCAAGGCCGACATCGTCAAGATCAGCGAAGACGAACTGAGCTTTCTCACCGGCGTCAACGATCCTGCGCAGGCGAAGGAGCATCTGTGGAACGACCGCACCAAGCTGATGGTCGTCACCAGCGGCCATGCCGGCTCCATCTACATTACCAGCGACTTCATGGGCCTCGTGCCAAGCTTCCATGTCAAAGCGGTCGACACCACCGGCGCCGGTGACGCGTTTACCGCCGGCCTCCTTGCCGGCCTGCTTCAGAACCGCGCCGCCATGCGCGACGAGGCGTTGCTGCGCGACGTGTGCCGGTTCGCCAACGCCGTCGGCGCTCTCACCGTCACCGGCCGCGGCGCCATTCCGTCCTTACCCACCCGCCGGCATGTGGAAAGGTTTCTCGAACAGCAAAGCGTGCAATAAGCGCCGCCTTGAATCCGGGGCCACGGGATAGGGGATGAGGCGATGACATCCGGGACATCCAAGACGCCGTTGGTCTACCGCGACATGGTGGTCCCGTTCGTGTTGCTGATCACGTGCTTCGCCGCCTGGGGTGTTGCGGCCAACATGACCGATCCCTTGGTCAAGGTGTTCAGCAAAATCTTCACGATGAGCACGTTCCAATCGGCTCTCGTGCAGTTCAGCTATTACGGCGCGTACTTCTGTCTGGCTCTACCGGCAGCGTTCATCAACAGGCGCTATTCCTACAAGGTCGGCGTTCTGACCGGCCTCGGCTTCGCGACGATTGGCGCCTTCCTGTTTTATCCGGCGAGCCAGATCATGACCTACGGCTATTTCCTGGCCGCCCTGTTCGTATTGGCCGCCGGGCTCTCGATCCTCGAGACCTCCGCGAACCCGTTCGTCATCGCCATGGGGCCGGAGGCCAACGCGACGCGACGCCTCAATCTCGCCCAGGCCTTCAATCCGGTGGGGACCAACCTCGGCGTGTTCCTGGCGGCGACGCTGATCCTGCCGAACCTCAACCAAGCGACAGGCGACGAACGCCGAGCCATGTCCGCGGAGGCGCTGCGCGCCGTCCAGACGGCGGAATTGAACGCGGTCATGACACCCTACGTCGGCATGGCCCTGGTGCTGTTGCTGATCTGGCTGGCGATCGCCTTGCTTAAGGTCCCGAAGACCCACGAAGCAACGGCGGAGGATCTGCAAGACGTGCATTTCGGCGCCACCCTCGGCAGATTGTTCCGCAATCGCCACTACCGGTTCGGCGTCATCGCCCAGTTCTTCAATGTAGCGGCGCAGACATGCACGTGGACCTTTACCATCCAGTACGTGCAGGAGGCGATCGGCGGCGACGAGGCCAACGCCGGACAGTATCTGCAATACAGCCTCCTGGTGTTTCTCGTGTCGCGCTTCGTCATGACTTGGATCATGGGCTATGTGCGGCCGGCGCTGCTGCTGATGGCGATGGCGATCGTGGGATCCGCCCTTGCCGCCTATGCGATCATCAGCCCCGACATCTCCGGCGTCTGGGCAGTCGTCAGCATCTCGGCCAGCCTGTCGCTGATGTTTCCCACCATTTACGGCATCGCTCTCCACGGTCTCAGGGAGGACACCAAGTTCGGCGCCGCGGGCCTGGTCATGGCGATCCTGGGCGGCGCCCTGATGCCGATGGTGCAGGGCGCGGCGATCGACAACTTCGGCGCCGCGACCTCCTACGTCGTGCCCGCGGCCTGCTTCCTGGTCGTCGCCGCGTACGGCGTGTTCGACCTGACCTCGAAGACGCGGTCCGCGCCGGCTCCTGAATCGAGGCGCACCAGATGAAGGGTCTCTGATCACCATGAGCGAAGAGAGACCGCAGCGAATGAGCGCCGAGCGCCGCCTCGTGTTGTGGCTGGTGATTGCGGCCGCGGCCGCGTTCGTGCTCTATCTGCTGCGGGCCGCGCTGCTGCCGTTCATCGTTGGCCTCGCGATCGGCTACCTGCTCGATCCCTTGGCCGATCGGCTCGAGCGGGCCCGGGTGCCGCGCGGGGCGGCGGCGGCGCTGATTGTTGCCGGGTTCGTCCTTGCGTTCGTCGCCGTGTTGATCGTCCTGATCCCGGTGCTGAGCGCCCAGATCGGCGATTTCATCGGCCGCCTGCCCCAGTACGCGGAAATGGCGCGAGACGCCATCACGCCCCACATCGCGGACCTCAAGGCCAGGCTCGGTCCGGGGCAGGAGCAGCAAATCGAGTCGTTCCTGCAGAGCTACGCCGGGAAGACCACGGAATGGGCGGGCAAGCTGCTGTCGGGGGTGCTGAGCGGCGGCGCCGCTGTCCTCAATCTGTTCGGCCTGCTCATCATCACCCCGGTGGTCGCCTTCTACCTGCTGCGCGACTGGGATCGGCTGGTGGCGCGGCTCGACGGCCTGCTGCCGCAGAAGGGCGGCCCCCGCATCCGCACCATCATGGGCGAGATCAACGATCGTCTGTCGGGCTTCCTCCGCGGCCAACTCATCGTGGTCCTGTTGCTTGGCGGCTGGTACGCCGTCGGACTTCTGGCGATCGGGCTCGATTTCGGACTCCTGATCGGGATCGGCGCCGGT
This sequence comes from Rhodospirillales bacterium, assembly GCA_016710335.1. Taxonomy (NCBI): domain Bacteria; kingdom Pseudomonadati; phylum Pseudomonadota; class Alphaproteobacteria; order Rhodospirillales; species Rhodospirillales bacterium. The sequence goes on along the minus strand of JADJXQ010000024.1, from coordinate 65,830 downwards.
CTGATCTCGGTCATCCCGTTCGTCGGCAACATCGTCGGCCTGGTCACCAGCATCGGCGTCGGCCTCGCCCAGTTCGACGGCTGGCTGCCGATCGTCCTCATTCTCGCGGTGTTCGGCACCGGCCAGGCGCTGGAGGGCTACGTGCTGCAGCCGAAGATCGTCGGCGACCGGGTAGGCCTGCATCCGGTGTGGCTGATGTTCGCCGTCATCGCCGGCACCGCGCTGCTCGGCCTCACCGGCGCGCTGCTGGCGGTCCCCGCCGCCGCCGTCGTGGGCGTGCTGGTGCGATACGGCATCGAGCGCTACCTGGAGAGCCCCCTCTACCGCGAACCCGAACTGCCGGTGTCCAAAAGTGGTACGCGAGGATCCCCCCCGACCGCGGGGGATTGAATGTGTGCAGGTTCTGGCGGCGCGGGGGGCTGTAGCGAGGAGCTACCGCTCCCCCGGCGTCAGGCGGCGGATTTCGCCATCGGACTGGTCGGTGAGGAGGTAGACGGCGCCTTCGGGGCCCTGGCGGACCTGGCGGATGCGGGCGCCCATGGGGATGCGCTCCTCATCAGTCACGGTTTCCCCATCCAGGCTGAGACGCACCAGCGCTTCGGAGCCGAGCCCGGCGATCAGCAGATCGCCCTGCCACTCCGGGAACAGGTCGCCGGTGTAGAAGGCCATGCCGGAGGGCGAGATGGCCGGGACCCAGTGGTAGACAGAGCCGGCGAAGTCGGGACGGGTCGGCGGGTCCGGAATATCGGCCCCGCCGTAGTGCCGCCCCCAGCTCACCAACGGCCAGCCGTAGTTGCGGCCTGCCTCCGGGATGTTGAGCTCGTCGCCGCCACGCGGCCCGAATTCCAGCGACCACAGAGCTCCGGTTTCCGGATGGATGTCTGCGCCCTGGACGTTGCGGTGGCCGTAGGACCAGATTTCCCGCATGGCGTCGCGGCGGCCGACGAACGGGTTGTCGCCGGGCGCCGAGCCGTCCGGAAGAATGCGGACGATGGTGCCGAGATGGTTGCCGAGGTCTTGAGCCGGCTCGAACTTGAAGCGCTCGCCCAGGGTCACGAAAAGGGCGCCGTCGGGCGCGAACGCGAGACGCGAGCCGAAATGGGCGCCGCCGCTCACCTTCGGCTGCTGGCGGAAGATGACCTCCGTATCGCGAAGCGCGGCCCCGTCCAGCCGTCCGCGCGCCACCGCCGTCGACGCGCCGCCGCTTCCAGGCTCGGCAAAGGACAGGTAGACGAGGCGGTTGGACGCGAACGCCGGATCCAGGGCCACGTCGAGGAGCCCGCCCTGGCCGTCCGCGAATACCTCCGGCGTGCCGGTCACCGGCCTTGACACTTTGCCGTCCGGCTCAACGATGCGGAGACGCCCCGGCCGTTCCGTCACCAGCATCCGACCGTCGGGCAGGAAAGCCAGCCCCCACGGATGCGCGAGCCCGGAGGCGGCCGTCTCGACCCGAACCGGACCGCTCTCGGTTTCTATGAGGCGCTCCGCAGCCCGCACCTGGAGCGGCGCTCCGACGACGAGAATGGAAAACAACAGCAGCGCCAGGTGGTTCATGTGCCCTTCTCCGAAACGCGCAGCGGCCGGGGCCGCTCGGTCGCGGTGAGCAGGATTCCCAGCCCGATCAGGACGACGCCGACCGCGTGGAACGGGTGCAGGCGCTCTCCTAGCAGCACGACCGCCAGCGCCGCGGCGAACAGCGGCGTCAGGTGCATGGACAGCCCGGCCCGGGTGGCGCCGATCACGGCGACGCCGCGGTTCCAACAGATGTAGGCGACGACCGACGCGAATACAGAAACGTAAGCAAGAGCGGTGATGTTGTCGAGAGTCAGGGCAAGTCCGCCGACCACCGCCAGTTCCCAAGCGTACAGGGGTGCGAGCATCACGAGACCGCAGGCGGTGATGGCAAGGATGGTCGCCAGCGACGGCCAGTCGTCCGGCACGTGGCGCAGCAGGAGGGCGTAGAGCGCCCAGGTGGGCACCGCCAACAGCATCCAGAGATCGCCGTCGGCGAGGCGCAGTCCCCTGAGCACCGCCACATCGCCGCGGACGATGATGACGCCGACGCCGACCAGCGACAGCGCGATTCCGAGGGCTTGACGCACGGACAGCGGCGTCCTGTCGAAGACATAGGACATGACCGGGATGACCAGCGGCGTGATGGCGAGGATGAGACCGGCGTTGGTGGCGGTGGTGGAGTGAAGGGCGGTGTAGACAAGAACGTGGAACAGACAGACGCCGGTCGCCGCCAGGGCCACCGCCAGCGGCCAGTGGCGCATGAAGGCGGCGCGGTGGCGCCACAGATCCCGGCCGGCAAACGGCAGCAGCACGAGGCCGGCGACGGTCCAGCGCCAGAACGTGAAGGCCACCGGCGGAATCTCGGCGTGCATGGCGCGTCCGAGCACGAAGTTGCCGGCCCAGCACAGGGCGGCGATGGCCAGAAGCATCCAAGCCGAGAAAGCGCCAATTCGCCGAACTTCCTCGCGGCGCTGACGTTGGCGGCCAATCTTCATGGACTGGATGTTGTGCCGGCGTCGGCATCGCCCAGGGCTCGCGCCAATGCGCAGAACTCCGCCACCGACAGATCCTCGGCGCGCCGGGTCGGCGCAATGCCGGCGCTCGCCGGGTCGAGGCGGAGAGATCTGAGGCTGCCGCGCAGCATCTTGCGGCGTTGCCCGAAGGCGGCCGCCGTGACCCGCTCCAGAGCCTCCCACGACGCCGGCGCCAGCGGCTCGGGACGCGGTATCAGGCTCACCACGGTCGACGTGATGCGCGGCGGCGGGGTGAAGGCGTTGCGGTCCACGTTGAACTCCCGCCGCACCGTGCACAGCCATTGCGTGATGACGGTGAGCCGGCCATACGCCGAAGCGCCGGGGTTGGCGGTCAGGCGGTCGGCGACCTCTTTCTGGAACATCAGCGTCAAGCCGGCGTAGTCGCCAATGTTTCGGAGCCACAGGAGCAGCAGCGGGATCGAGATATTGTAGGGCAGGTTGGCGACGATCTTGCGGGGCGGCGGCGCCAGCGATGCGGGGTCCACCGTCAGGGCGTCCGCCTCCACCACCTGGAGCCGATCGGAGACGGCGGCGGCCATTTCCCTCATTGCCGCGGCGGAGCGGGGATCTTTCTCGATGGCCACTACCCGTTCGGCGCCCGCCTCCAGCAGCGCGCGGGTGAGGCCGCCCGGTCCCGGCCCAACCTCGATCACCGACATCCCGGTGAGGTCGCCGGCGGCGCGCGCCACCCGGGCTGTCAGATTGAGGTCGAGCAAGAAATGCTGGCCAAGCGAGCGTCGAGCATCGAGCCCGTGGCGGGCGATGACATCGCGGACCGGCGGCAAAGACGGCAACGCGCGTGGCGGGCTCATCGGACGAACGTCGCGAGCCCGGCGCGCCGGCCGGCCATGGCCGCCGCCAGCTTCAGCGCCGCAACCAGGCTTTGCGCGTCCGCGACGCCGCGTCCGGCGATGTCGAAGGCGGTGCCGTGGTCCGGCGAGGTGCGTACGAACGGCAGCCCCAAAGTGACGTTGACTCCCTGGTCGAAGGCCAGCGCCTTCAGCGGGATGAGCGCCTGGTCGTGGTACATGCAGATGGCGGCGTCATAGCCGCAGCGCGCCGCCGCGGTGAACAGAGTGTCGGGCGGGACCGGCCCGAACGCGGCGAGGCCGCGCTCCCGCAGACGCGCGATTGCCGGGGCGACGATCTGCATTTCCTCGCACCCCATGTCGCCATCCTCGCCGGCGTGGGGATTGAGGCCGGCGACCGCCAGCCGCGGCCGGGCGATCCCGAAATCCCGCTGCAGGGCGTCGTGGGTCGTCGCCGCCGTTCGGACGATTGCGTCGCCATCGAGCGCATCGATGGCGTCCCGCAGCCTCATATGGATCGTCACCGGCACCACCCTCAACCCGCCGCCGACCAGCATCATCACCGGATACGCGCCGCCGCCGGCCAAGGCGGCAAGGAACTCGGTATGGCCGGGGAAGGCGAAGCCGCTGCGGTAGAGGGTCTTCTTGTGGATCGGGTTGGTGACTACGGCCCCGGCGGCGCCGGACTGGACCAACGCGACGGCGCGGGTGATGGCGGTGATGACGGCCGGGGCGTTGTCCGGGTTGGGCTGTCCCGGCACGACTTCCCCCGCCAGCGGCTGGTGCAGAACCGGCAGACCGGCGCCGAACGCCGCGCCGGCGTCCGCAATGTCCGCAATCGGGCGGATCGGAACATCAAGGCCGAGCAGCGTCGCCAGCCGCTCCAGACGGGCCGCGTCATCAATGACCGCGAACACCGGGATGGCTGGGTCGCCTTTGCGGCCAAGCCACGCTTTCAGGGCGATCTCGCCGCCGACGCCGGCCGGTTCGCCCATCGTCATTACGAGGGGCCGGATCGTGGGCGCGGCCGTCACGCTCATATGCGCCCCGGCGGCATTACCACTCACAGACGAATATCGATGAACGCTTCGCGCTGCAGATCCCGAAGCATGCGGCGCGCCGCGGCGCTCAGGCGTTCGTTCGCCAGCATCTGGCGAACCCTCTCGCGAGCCTCGGCATCGGTGGCGTCCTCCCGACGGTCACACACCATGAGCACGGAGATGCCCTCGTCGATGCGCACCGGCGCGCTTTTTTCGCCGACGGCGAGGGTGCGGACGGCGCTGCGCAGTGGCTCCTGGATCTCGTCCAGATCGACACGACCGAGGCTGTCGGCAGCCTCCACATCCGACTCGCCCGCCAATGCCTCCAGCTCTCCACAGCTGGCCGCCCCGGCTGCCAGGGACCGCGCCCGATCCATCCGGTTCTGCACGTCCTGCGGCGTCGGTTCCGGCGGCAGGGCGACCACCAGCCGGCTCAAGGTCATATCGATGGCGCCCCTCTGCAATCCTTCTGAAACCCGTTTGTCGATGACGACGATGATGTAGTAGCCGTTGACGGTGCGGATCGGCCGCGATAGCTCGCCGCGGTTCATGCGGTCCACAACCTCCCGCAGGTCGACCGGCAACTGCTCCGGGCGCACGTAGCCGAGATCACCGCCTGCCGCGGCAGTCGGCCCTTGCGAGAAGTTGCGCGCCAGTGCCGGGAAGCTGGCGCCGGACGCGATCTGCTGAAGCAGGCTGTCGGCCAGCTTGCGGACCTCCGCATCCTGGCCGGGGTCCGTGACCGGCAGGAAGATTTCTGCGATCCGGTACTCGGGCGTGCCGGCGTCCCGGCTCATGCGGTCGATGCGGGCGGCGACCTCGTCGTCCGTCACGTCCACCTTGCCGCGCATCTGGTTGGAGACGGCCTTGACCCAAGCGATCTCGGCCTCCACCTGATCCCGCAAGGTGCGCATGCTGACGCCGTTCTGGCGCAGGAACTCCGCAAGCTGCTCCGGCGGAACGCGCAATTGTCCGGCGATCTGGCTGAGGGCGCGGTCGACCTCCTCGCGGTCGGTGCGCACCTCGAGCCGCTTCGCTTCCTGGACCTTGAGCTGCTCATCGATCAGGCCGCGGAGCGCAATGCCGCGAAAGCGGCTGCGGTTGGCCTCGGTGTTCTGGAGGTTCGAGGTGGCCAGGAGGAGCGTGATGCGATTTTCCAGATCGGCTATGGAAATGATGTCGTCGTTGACCACCGCGGCGATGCGCAGCGTGTTCTGGCCCAGCACCGGCGTGGGCTGTCCGAGCAAAGCCGCCGCCGACGCCACGGCCAGAATCAAGGCGGCCACGCTCATCCGCAGAGAGGACGGGCGCCGCCCGCTCACAGCCCGAACCCCAGGTCGCCGATGGTCTTCAAGGCAATGCGGAAAAACAGGGAGTCCCTGGGTTCAAGATCACGGTCGCGGAATTCCTCGCGCAGCAGCCTGGTATCGAACAGGAAGCACTCGTCCTCGTAGGTCAGGCCGATGCCATACCGCAACTGCTGATTCTCGGCCAGGTCGCGGGTGCCGAAAATCCGGCCCCGCCAGAAGCGCGTCAGTTGCGACCGCGCCGTCATGGTCAGCTCCTCACGCCCCTGAAATTCATCGCCAGCCTCGTCGGCGAAATATACATATGTCCCGCTCAAGTACAGCGCCTTGAGGCCGCCGCCGAAACCCAGCTCGTTGCGGGCGAATGTCCATTCCGATTGGTCGACGCGGGTTCGATATTGCATGTCGAACCATGGCAGAAACGTCAGATCGACGGTGCCGACCAGATCCGACAGGTTGCCGTCGAGGCCGGACGCCGGCTCCGGCGAGGAATCGGCGTGGAAGCGATAGGATTGGCCGACGAAGGCGCTGGCGCTGCCGTCAGCCAGGCGGAACAGATCCCAGCCGAGACCGTAATTGATGCGGGCGCCCCCTTCCACCCGATCGAGCCCGGGAAACCGGTCGGTACTGATGACGTTGTTTTCCGCCAGCTCGACGTCGAGGCTGTCCTCGTTAGGGATCTCCTCCGGATTGCCGCCAATCGGCGACACGACGAACTGCACCACCGGTTCGATCACTTGGTCGAAAGCCTTGTCTGCGCGGACGAACGGCATCCGCCACTCGAGCGCCGCCTGCGGCCAGACGCGCCCGGTGACGCCGCTGAACGCGCCCGGCTCGCCCTCGATCTCTTGATCGCTGACGTGGTAGCCGTCGCCCCACAGGCCGGCTGAAAGCGTGTAGACGCCGCCGATAGGATCGCGGAACGGCACTTCATAGCCAGCACGGGTCGACAGCCGACGCGTGTCGGTTCCGTCCTCGCGGGTCAGCACGGCCAGGTTCGCGTCGAAGGTAGGGCGCCCGCCGAAGCGGTCTGCCGTCCCCACATGGTTGTAGTCGACGATCGGCAAGACCAACGGGATCTCCGCATCATCGACGCCATCCTCCAGCGACTGAAATGCATAGGCCCCGCCGGTCAGATAGTTGCGCCCGCGAAAGCCCTCGACGAACCCGCGCGACGTCAGTGTGCGCTCATTGCCGAAGCCGTAGCGGCGGAGATAGGTGTCGTCGGTGGTTCGGTCGAAGTCGACGCCGCCGCGCCACGTGTCGTTGATGTCGTACCGAAACTCGCTGAACACGTGCCCGAGGAATTCGCTGGAGTCATGCGCCCCGCTGCCGGACATCTGCAGCTCGCCCTTCTTCAGGCGCTGGCGGTATTCGAGCGCGAGGGCGGGCCCCTCCTTGGTCGTGATGATCGGCGTGATCGTCGCGTCTTTGGTGTCGTCTATCACCCAAAAGTACGGAGCCTGGACGATCAGGCCGAGCAGGGAGTCGTCGCCGAACGTCGGGACCAGAACGCCGCTCTTGCGTTTGACGCTTGGGTCGGGGTGCGACAGGTACGGAGTGTAGGCGATCGGCAGCCCGGCGAATTCGAGCCACGCGTCCGAGTAAGTAATCTCCTTGGCTTCCTGATCATGCACGATGCTGACCGCCTTGACCTGCCACAGCGGCGCCGCCCTCGGGTCCTCCGCGCAGAGGTTGCAAGGCGAGTATACGCCCTTTCGCATCTCTGTAAGGTTGCCGTCCTGGCGGCGTCCGCCGGCGGCGGCAAGCCGCGAGCCATCGGCGAGGAGGGCGCGAAAGTCCTCGATGACGCCGCTCTTGAGGTCCCCGGTGATCTCCATGTGCTCGGCGAACAGCACCTCGCCGGAGGACTCCAGCAGTGCGATGTTGCCGGTCGCAGTGACCAGATCAAGATTCTGGTTGTAGGTGACGGCATCGGCGAGCAGCACCCGATCGGCGTGGGAGATTTCCACGTTGCCGCTGGCGCGGACGATGGAGAGCGCCCGGTCGTGGCTGACTTCATCGGCGGTGAACAGGATCGGAAGATCCCGCTGGTCCGGGTCGAGCGCCGGCGACGCACCAGCCGCCTTCGCCGTGCCCGCTCCGATTCCCACGATCGTCAACAGGATGAGCGCTACTATGAACAGTCTCGTCGGCATCCCCAGGTGCTTCCTACCCATCCTCGAGGTGGAGCAAGGTCGACAGGCCCAACAGGGTCGCGACCACCGCCGGGGTCCAGGCCGCCAAAGCGATCGGCAGGCGATCTGACAGCCCGATCGCAAACACAACGTCCGAGAATATGTACAGCACAAAGCCCGACAATAATCCGCCGGCGACCACGTAGAGCGTTCCGCCCTTACGCGGATGGCGGAGGCTGAAACTGGCGGCTATGAGCACCATGGCGCACATCAGAAGCGGCGCCGCCAACAACGCATTGAACTGCAGACGGTGGGCGACTGCCGAGAACCCCGATCTTTCCAGGGTCGCAATGAATTCCGGCAGTTGCCAGAACGAAATCGTCTCGGGTGAGGCAAAGCTGTCCTGAATGCGGGCGACGGTCAAATCCGTCGGCAAGGTCAACTCGGCATGGAAGCGTGAGGGTTGTTCCGGGGTCATCTGCCAGGCGTCCCGCATCAGCCAGTGGCCGTTCTCCAGACGGGCGAAAGCGGCGTCGATGCGTTCGGCGAACGTGTCGGTCCCCTCATAGTTGAAAAACGAGACGTCGCGCAGCTCGATCCCGTTGTCTAATTGCAGAACGTGCTGGGCATGGACGACCGATTGGCCGGAGCCCCCAACCTGACGCAGCCACAGGCCGCTGTCGGAAATGGCCAGCGTGTTGCGCGACTGGTCGATCAGGAACGCTTCTTCCCGCTCGTAACGGGCGAAGAAGGTGGCGGACAATGGGTTGAACACGGTGATCTGGAGCACCCCTAACGCGAAGGCGACGAACAGGACCGGGACCAGGAACTGCCATGCCGAAACGCCGGAGGCGCGCACCACCGTCAGCTCATGGTTCCGCGACAGGCGCCAGAACAGGAGAATGCCCGCGAACAGACCGGCGAACGGAAAAGTGCGTTGGCCCATGTAAGGCAGCTTCAGCAGCGCCATCTCCAGGACCATGCCGAAGCCGACGTGGGGCCGGCCGGCGGTCCGCCGCAACAGCTCGATGCTGTCGGCGAGCAGAATGATGACCAGGAACAGCGCTATCATCACAAGGAACGCCAACAGGTAGTGGCGGCCGATGTAGACGGAGAGGGTTGGCGAAAGTCGCACGCGAGTCGGTTCCAATCCCTAGTGCAGCGGTGCATTCAAAGAGTGCACGGTCGCTGCACGCAACCAATTGATTCTAGTGCACGATTTGACCCAGTCAGATGTACCATCTGAATGGGTCTGTGCACTAGGCGCTCAGCCCTCGGTCATCCTGAAGCGGGCAGGCAGCCCGCCAAGTTGCGGCTGGTGTAACAGAACGAACAAACCGCCGGCGGCCGGCAGCAGAATACCTGCGTACATCAACGGCAGGAATGCCAGGTTGCGCGCCGCGACGTTCTCGATTGCCAAGCTCGCCATGGCGAAGGCGGTGACCAGCGCGATGGCGACGAGGCTCGCGCGAAGCTGGCCGCTGCGCCGGAAGCGGCCGGTCAACAGGGCGGCGACGCCGATCAGGGTAAAGCCCACCGACGCCACCGGCGCGGTCAGGCGCCGGTGCGCCTCGACGATGAACTTGCCATAATCCCGTTCGGGGACGCCGGGGTCGTTGCGCACGTCGAACAACTCCGAGAGCGAGCGCTCACGCGCCTCCCGGAAGCGGTTGGCCGGAGTCTGCCGCCTCTGGTCGAGATCAAAGGCGTACCGGTCGAAATAGAGAATGGAGAATTTGTTGCTTTCTTCGTCCACTTGTTGGCGCGATCCGTTGAACAGCACCACGCGCGCCCCCTCGTCCGTCTGCACCAGCGCTCCCCGCTCGGCCATCAGCGTATAGGTGTCGGCGCGATCGCGCGCATCGTGAACCAGGATGCCGCGCAGCGATCCGTCGCTCGACCGCTCGCGGACATAAACAGTGATACCCTTGCCGAAGTCGGCGAAGGCGCCCTCCTCCAGCAGAACGTGGGAATAGTTGTAACGGATATCCCACTGCAGCTCCTTGAAGGTGCGGTGCGCCGCCGGGATCACGGTGAAGTAGAGCGCATACGCTGCCGCAGTCGCCGCGGCGGCGGTGACCAGGGCCGGTTTGGCGAGGCCCAGAGGGCTCACTCCCACGGCCGCCAGCACCACCGCTTCCCGGTCGTTGAGGAGGCGCGCATACGTGAACAGCACCGCGACGAAAACTGCCACCGGCAGAATGACCACCAGGAAGTCCGGCAGCAATAGCATGATCAGATGAAAGAACGTGCCGGTCCCGAGGCCGCGGTTGACGATCAAGTCGACGAATCGCAGCGACTGGCTCAGCCATAGCACGCCGGTCAGGCCGGCGGTCACGAACACGATGCCGATGCCGAGCTGTCGGATGACGTTACGATCGAACGGGGTCATGGTCGGCGGATCAAGGAATCCCGGTCAGCGACGGAGCACGGCGCGCCGGTCACGACATCGGCGCAGCCGTATGACACTGGGGAAAAAAGCGAAAAACATCAAGAACAAAACCCCATGGCGGGGCTCGCGTGCGCGCATCGCGGGGCCGCATACCAGTGGGCCGCCACGCTTCCGCTTGCTCGCCGCCGCTCCCCTCATCCGCCGACGTCCGGAACCTGCGCGACTAGAACGACATTGATAAACGTGACGGTTTCATGACAGAACTTTGGTTGGCTGCGGCGCCGCCGAATCGAGTTGCAGGGCAAGGTTCAGTTGGAAAGCACGACGCACGTCAGGATGGTCTTCGTTCGGGCCGGTGCGACCGAGCGCTGGCTCCCGCTGGCGCTGCTGCTCGCGCTTGCGGCCATGGCGGTGGCCCTGCTTCCAATACCGGAGTGGTACCACCTGCTGATCGTCAGCGAGCGCGGCATCATCGAGAACGGGACGGTCGCCCTCAGCCTCGCCGGCGCCGTTTATGCGTGGCTGCTGTTCCGGTACTGGAGGTCGGTTTCGGACCGCCTGACGAGCCTGTGGTACCTGGGGTTCGTCATCGGCCTCGTTATCCTGGCGGGCGAGGAGATCAGTTGGGGGCAGCAGTGGTTCGGCTGGATGACGCCGCGCGGGTTCGCGCAGATCAACATTCAGGGAGAGACGAACCTGCACAACCTGAGCGGTTGGAGCGAGCAAGTGCCCAAGTTGCTGATGGCAGGGGCCGTGCTGGTCACCGGTGTGCTGTGGCCCTTGTACGCGTCCCGCCGCCGCCACGCTGCCCACCTCCTCGGCGACGGTCTGCGGCGGATCTGGCCGCCTGAAACGCTGTGGGCGAGCGCGGTTATCGCCTTCGGCCTATGGTTGACCGGGCGCCTGGTCATCGGTCTCGATCTGGACGATGATCTCATCCGCCCCTACGTCGTGCCGTTGAAGGAAGGGCACGAGCTTTTTCTAATCCTTTACGTGACCCTGTACTTGCGGAGCGCCTGGAGCACGCGGCAGAGCGTCCGCGAGCAACAGCAACGCGTGAATTCCTACAAGTGCCGGGCAGGATCGAGGCCGGTCAACGCCCCTCCGCTCCGCTCGACCCCCGCCCGCAGACCTCCCGAACGTGTCAGGTAGGAGTCCGCGAAGAAGCGCGCCGAGAGCAGTTTGGCCCGGTAGAAATGGGGATCTCCTTGGCCCGAGGCCAGCCCGCGCGCCGCGACCATTGCGCCTTTCGCCATCAGCCAGCCGCCGGCGACGGTGCCGAGCAGCAGCAGATAGGGCACCGCGCCGGCAGCAGCGCGTTTCGGGTCGGCGGGGTAGGCGTTCAGCAGCCAGTCGGTGGCCGCGGACAGGTCGGCCGTTGCGGTCGCCAAGACATCGCCGATGACCCGCGTGTCGTCCCCGGCGGCCGCCGCGGCCTGGCGGTCGAACCCGCTGATCGTCGCGATCAGCGCGCGAACCGTTTCGCCATTTTCCCGAACGACCTTGCGGCCCACCAGATCGTTGGCCTGGATGCCGTTGGTGCCTTCGTAGATGGCGGCGATGCGGGCGTCGCGCAGGTGCTGCGGCGCGCCGCTCTCCTCGATGTAGCCCATCCCGCCGAGGACTTGTATGCCGGTGTTGGCCACCTCAATGCCGATCTCCGTCGACCATGCCTTGACCACCGGCGTCAGCAGCCCGACCAGCGCGTCGTTGCGGCGCCGCACTGATTCGTCCGGGTGGCGATTGGAGACGTCGAGACAGGCGCTGGTGTAATACGCCAGGGCGCGCGCTGCCTCGGTCTGTGACTTCATGGACATCAGCATACGCTGAACGTCCGGATGGTGGGCGATTGTCACCGGCGACGGATCGGCGCCGCCGAGCATGCGGCCCTGGACGCGCTCCAGGGCGTATGCGCGGGCGAGCTGGTAGGCGCGCTCGGCGATGCCCACCCCCTCGAGCCCGACCGACAGACGGGCGTTGTTCATCATCAGAAACATGTGGGCGAGGCCGGCGTTCTCCTTGCCGATCAGGTAGCCTACGGCGCCGCCGTCGTCGCCGAACGACATTACCGCCGTCGGGCTGCCGTTGATGCCGAGCTTGTGCTCGATGGACACGCAGCGAAGATCGTTGCGCTTGCCGACGCCGCCGTCCGGGTTCGGAATGAGCTTCGGCACCAGGAACAGCGACAGGCCGCGGGTCCCCGGCGGTCCGTCCGGCGAGCGGGCCAGCACCATGTGGATGATGTTTTCCGCCATGTCGTGCTCGCCGTGGGTGATGAAGATCTTCTGGCCCACCAGCCGATAGCCGTCGCCGTCCCGGAACGCACGGGTGCGCACCTGCGCCAGATCTGACCCCGCCCCGGCCTCGGTCAAATTCATCGTCCCGGTCCACTCGCCGGAAACCATCTTAGGCAGATAGGTCGCCTTCAGGTCCTCGGTGCCGTAAGCGTGAAGAAGTTCGGACGCGCCCTGGCTCAGCATCGGGCACAGGCCGAACGCCATGTTGGCGGAATGCCACACCTCGGTCACCGCCGTCGCCACCAGCCACGGCAGGCCCTGGCCGCCGTACTCAGGGTCGAAAGGCACGCTGTTCCAGCCGCCGTCGACGAACTGGCGATAGGCGTCGCGGAAGCCGTCGGGGGTGCGCACGACGCCGTTGTCCCAATGGCAGCCCTGGGTGTCGCCGATGGCGTTGATGGGCGCCAGTACCTCGGCGCCGAACTTGCCAGCTTCCTCCAGAATGGCGTCGACCAGATCGGGCGTGACCTCTTCGCAGCCGGGCAACGCGGCAACCGTCTTGAGATCGGCGAGTTCGTTGATGACGAACCGCATGTCGCGCACGGGTGCGGCATATGTCATGGTCGTCGGCCCTCCCTGGTTCGTTTCCTCGGTTGCTGAGCGGTCGCAGCGGCGGCAAGCGAAGCCGTTACGGTAAAGTAGTCGCTACCGGAACGAGCGTCAATTTGCCGACCGTGCGACGCCGCCGTCCGCCGCCCGTTGCGGACGCGGAGGCAAAACGTCACGGAAGTGTCGCGAAAGTTTCGAGGTTTGACGCTTTAATGCAGGCATCGACGGCAACAGCCTGCATTAAGGTGTTGCTCACGCCCGGCGGGACGTGCTCGGGCGCGGCGGCAGCTTGCGGAGTGGTCAGAGTGGGCACCGGATGGAGGGCAGGAGGGATGAACGACAGGACGAGATCATCGGGTCGTGACGCCGACGCGGCGGACGAAGGGCTTCCGGCGCAGACGCCGGCGGTTCCGACGCTCGGCGACGTGATTGCGCTCCGTCTCGGGCGGCGTGAGATGCTCATGGGATCGCTGGCGGTCACGGCCATCGGTGCGGCGGGCGGTCTGTTGTCCTGGGTGGCGCCCGCCGCCGGGGCGGCAGCCTCCCGCTTCAAGTTCCGAGAGATCGCGCACGGTGTGGACGAGACCCACCACGTGGCTCCAGGGCACGACGCCCGGATCCTGATCCGCTGGGGCGACCCCGTCGTCTCCGGCGCGCCGCCGTTCGATCCGATGAACCAGAGCGCCGCCGCCCAATCGCAGCAGTTCGGCTACAACAACGACTACATCGGCTATCTAGGCCTCCCCTTCGGCTCCGCCAACACGGCGCGCGGCGTCCTCTGTGTCAATCACGAATACACCAGCGAAGAGGTGATGTTCCCCTCCGGCGACTTCTATGGCCGCGGCGATCTCGATAGTGCGACGCGCGAGCGCGTCGACGTCGAGATGGCTGCTCACGGCACTTCGGTGCTCGAGGTGCAGCGGGACGAAACGGGCTGGCGCGTGGTCGGGGACGGCGATCTCAATCGCCGCATCACCGCGCTCGCGACGGAATTCGAGCTGAGCGGCCCGGCGGCGGGCGACGCCCGAGTCCGGACTCTCGCGGATCCGTCCGGACTCAGAGTCATCGGCACGATCAACAACTGCGCCGGCGGAATGACGCCGTGGGGTACGTATCTGAGTTGTGAGGAGAACTTCCACACGTACTTCTGGGGAACGCTTGCAGAGGACCATCCGGAGCACGCCAACTATAAGCGCTATGGCCTCGGGAAGCCCGGCTATGCCTGGGGACGGTTTCACGACCGTTTCGACATCAACAAGGAGCCGAACGAGGCCAACCGCTTCGGCTGGATCGTCGAGATCGACCCCCTCGACCCTGCGTCGACGCCGAGGAAGCGCACCGCGCTTGGCCGCTTCAAGCACGAGGGCGCCGAGACGATCGTCAACACCGACGGTCGCGTCGTCATCTATTCGGGCGACGACCAGCGCTTCGAATACCTCTACAGGTTCGTGAGCGACGGCATTTTCGACGCGGCCGACCGTGCCGCCAACATGGACCTGCTCGACCGTGGCACCCTCTCCGTCGCTCGCTTCCTCGACGACGGCCGCATCGAGTGGCTGCCGCTGGTGCACGGCGAGAACGGGCTGACCGCCGAGAACGGCTTCGCGAGCCAGGCCGACGTGTTGATCGAAACCCGGCGCGCGGCGGACGTCCTCGGCGCCACGCCGATGGATCGGCCCGAAGACGTCGAAGCCGATCCCGCCTCCGGCAAGGTGTTCGTGTTGCTGACCAACAACTCCAAGCGCGAGCCGGAGCAGACGGACGCCGCCAATCCGCGCGCCGAGAACCGCTTCGGCCACATCATCGAGATCGCGCCGGCCGGCGGCAATCACGCCGCCACGGGGGGAACGTGGGAGATCCTGGTGCTGTGCGGCGATCCGGCCAAACCCGAGGTCGGTGCGCGCTGGAATGCGGCGACCAGCGAAAACGGCTGGTTCGCCTCGCCGGACAATTGCGCGGTGGATCCGCAGGGTCGCTTGTGGGTGGCGACCGACCAGGGCTCCAGCTGGGCGAAGACCGGCACCGCCGACGGCGTCTGGGGACTGGAGACCGAGGGGGAACTCCGCGGCACCGGGAAAATGTTCTTCCGGGTGCCAATCGGCGCCGAGATGTGCGGCCCGCAATTCACGGCGGACGGCCGCACCCTGTTCGTCGCGGTCCAGCATCCGGCGACCGACGGCACCGAGGATTATCCGGGGTTCGAGCGCAAGTCCACATTCGAGGACCCGGCGACCCGCTGGCCCGACTTCAAGGACGACATGCCCCCCCGCCCGTCCGTTGTCGTCATCACCAAAAACGACGGCGGCATGGTCGGCGAATGAGGGCGGGTTGATCTCGCGCGGCGCGCACGCCGTGCGCCGCGCTCCGGAAGCGGCGGCCAGAGGCGCGGCGGATCAGCTTCTGTTCCAGACGGAAACGCGATCGCGACCGCCACGCTTCGCGGCGTAGAGGGCCTGATCGGCCCGCTCGACGGCGTTCTCGATGCCGTGGCCGCCAATCAGGGGCGCGATCCCGACCGACACGGTTGTTCTGACCTCGCCATGCCGCGTTGTCTTGACCTCGCCGTGCCGCTCGATGGTGATGGGCGTCTCCGCAACGGTCAGCCGCAGCCGCTCCAGAATGGTCCACGCGTCCATCGGCCGGGCGTTCGGCAGGCACAACAGGAACTCGTCGCCGCCGAAGCGGAACACCGCATCGTAAGGCCGGGTGCCGGACACCAGCAACGAGGCGACGGTCTGCAGCACCACATCACCGGCGGTGTGGCCGTACTTGTCGTTCACCGGTTTGAACATGTCCAGGTCGACCATAGCGACGCAGCACGACTGGCTGCCGCGGGCGTGGCGGTCGGCTTCGATTCGGAGCCGGGCCCACATGGCCTGGCGGTTGCCGAGGCCGGTCAACGGATCGACATTGGCCACGAGGCTCCAGATGTCGTTCTGGATCTGACGGAGCGCCACCGTCATGTCCAGAACCATATCCATGAACCAGCTGTAGGCTTCGGCGGGGACTTCGCCGTGGGCGTTCACGGCGCGGGCGAGAGCTTCGGCGTGGGCCGTCATGCTCTGGTGCTTTTCGTACAGGAGCACGAACGACGGGTGGCTTCGCAGGTACGGATCTTCTCGGGCCTCGCTCCACGCCTGCATCGGAAAGACGTCCGCGTCCCCCTCGGCGCCCGCATCGGGGGCACGCCGCAAGAGGATGCGGAAGTGCCAGTGCTTCAGCCAGTGCGCGTGCTCACCTGCGATCCTGTCCAGCAAATGCAGTGCATGCAGAGCAAGAGAAGGTCCGCCGGAGCCCATTAGCACGCCTCGGCCGACCGTCTCCGTGGTGTCCGGCAGCCTCGAAGAGTCGCCCAACGCGTCCCGGTTTCCACTCACGTCTGAAAGCCAATCATCGAGCACCCCATTGTCTGGTCCGCAACTCGATCGAGCCCATGCCGTGCTGTGCGGGAGCCGTATTCTGCCGTTCTTGCGACGCACCCTACACCGGTTCGGGGCAAGCACAATCCCAAAAGGGTTCATCGTTCGAATGGGTTAGCTTACGTACCTAATTCGGTTACCTCGTCCGGGACCGTTTCCGGACCCAAGCGAGGCTGATACGATGACGCGCCAGGGTTGGCTGCGCCGTGCCAGGGGAAGGTGGCACGCAGAACCCGGTCCAATTGTGGGAGCTCGATGTCGACCCCCACGTCCCGGAGGGACGTCACCCCGTGCCCGACAACGCCACACGGGACAATGCCCGCGAACCGCCGGAGGTCCGGCGACACGTTGACGGCGATCCCGTGGTAAGTGACCCACCGGCGGATGCGGACCCCGATCGCCGCAATCTTGGCCTCGCTGCCGTCTTTCAGGACCACCCAAATGCCGACGCGGCCGTCGCGCCGATCCCCGTGCACCCCGAAGGCGGCCAATGACGCGATGATCCAGTCCTCCAATCCCCGCACGAACAGACGCACGTCGGCGCCTCGTTGGCGGAGATCCAGCATGACGTAGGCAATGCGCTGGCCGGGGCCGTGGAATGTGTAGCGTCCGCCGCGTCCGGTGGCGACGACGGGGACGCCGGCCGGATCCAGGAGCTCCTCCGGCCGGGCGCTGGTCCCGGCCGTGTAAACCGGATCGTGCTCCAGCAACCACACCGCCTCTCGTTCGGCGCCGGCGCGGATATCGGCGACGCGCGCCTCCATCGCGTTCACCGCGAGCCGATAGTCCACGGGGGCGGAACTGATCAGCCACTCCACGCGCTCTGCCGCGTCCACGGCGCCGTCCCTACGATGCTGCTCCCATCCGGCGGTCCACGGGACTCGATCCGCTGGCCGAGGTCCGACGCTCTCTGCGATGGCGGGCAAGGTTGTCGATTTCACGTTCGTTCACCTGTTCTTTTCGGCCCAGCCTTGACCGGCCCAGCCTTGACCGGCCCAGCCTTGACCGGCCAAGTCTTGATCGAAGTGCCGCGATCTGTTATTCGCACTCTATCAGACGGCAGGCATCGATCCTGCCGCAAGCCTTTTGCGGTCGTGGCGGAATTGGTAGACGCGCAGCGTTGAGGGCGCTGTGGGGGAGACCCCGTGGAAGTTCGAGTCTTCTCGACCGCACCAGATGACGGGCCGGTCCGCTGACCGCCTCGGACCGTTGGTTGATCCAGCGCCGAGCGGTCATTTCATGCGATCAAGCGGTACGCGGCGGCCACATTTGCGAGCCATGACGTTGCCGCCGGCGTCGGCAGCACGCTGCGATCGGCATGAGGACGAAAGGCCGTCGATGTGACCGATGTCGAGCGCCAGGCAGAGGAGGATGCCGCCCGGACGGAGCCGGGGAGGGCTTTGAGCTCGAGTCCACGTTCATCGACGCGGTCGCGGATGCCCTCCAGCGGGACGATCGCGCTCAGCTTCATGACCTGATCGCCGACGTCCACGACGCGGACGTCGCTGACCTGCTCCAGAGCCTGGACGGCGAACGCCGCCGCGATTTCGTGGAAGCGACGCGCGCCGATTTTCGCCCGCAGGTTCTCGCGGAGCTCAACGAGACTGTCCGTGACGAGGTCATGGAAGTCCTCGGTCCGCAAGAAACGGCGGCAGCTCTCACCGCGCTCGAGACGGACGATGCCGTCCTCGTTCTGTCGGAACTGGGCGCCGCGGAGCAGCGACAGCTCCTCGACGAAATCCCCGCCGAAGAACGGGCGCTCATCGAGGAAGGTCTCGGCTATCCGGAGTACAGCGCCGGGCGGCTGATGCGCCGTGAGTTGGTGGCGGT